>NZ_ANOG01000001.1 GCF_000346295.1 Rhodopirellula maiorica SM1
AATCAAGTGGGCACAAAGTGAGAATTACCGCCAGCTTGTTCTCGATGTTGCCAATCCAAACATCCCAGCGATACGGCTCTACGAATCTTGCGGCTTCGTTCCCACAGGAAAAACGGGCACCCTTCCACCGCCGCGGCAGCATATTCTCGAAAACGAGATGGCGATGATTTTTAATTGACCGCATGATCTCCGTAAACGCCGCCGTTGCTGCTCGGCGCCCCAGCTATACTGATGCTCTGGTTGCCTCCAGTAGTATCCTCCGCCGAAGCAGGCTCGATAGAAGGGGTTATGCTGGAACCAAATCACCAACGTTCGTGCGTTCCCCATGTTCTAACCTTCCATGTTCTAACCTTCCTTTCCCAGGTGCTGATCATTTGCAACTGCATTATCCTTGATGCTTTAGCGATGCAGATACTTTCCTGCCGTAACCTTAGGTTGCGTTCATTTTTGAATAAAAGTGGAGGACCGGATTGGGGAGTGCATCACCGTGCTACCCCCCTTGTAAGAAGCGAGCCGGCAATTTGTGCCGCGCCGTCGCGTCCGAGTTCCCATCAACGCTCATTCGCGTGAGTGCTTATATGCACGGTGCACGCTCGACGGCAGAAAAGAAGTGTGTGAAGTGATGTCCTAGCGAGAAATCGGTGGCAGACCGTGGACGCAGAGCTTAACCTAACACCCGAGAGACACCGCTATACTAGCCTAGCACACGCGATTTAGGGTGCCTGGTTCTCGGATACGCTTCCTCGCGTTCCCTGTGACTTGCAACGTTACCCCAATGAAGTAATGGCAACATGAAACGGCGAATGAAATTCTCGCTGGCAACGCTTCTTGCCGCAGTGGCCGTATCGGCGGCATGGTTTTCACACATCCACAATTCAGCCGCTAATCAGCGGGACGCCACGGTTTGGCTCGATAGCATACACACTGGATTGTGGCGTTACGATTCTGATCCACAGCATGCCGGATTCGCAGACCCGGCTACTCGCGACTCTCGTGGCACAGTCGAACCGCTGTTTGGCCCGGACTACGTTCACGACATCGAGGAAGTACTCGCCTATGATCCGGCGCTCGGTAACCTCAATCAAATCGCCAAGTTGCGAAAGCTCACTACGCTCAACATTGGGTCTGACACACAGCTTGATCTTTCAGCTTTACCGAAACTATCCCATTTGAAGCAACTCACTATCCACGCCCAAGGCATCAATACGCTCGAACCATTACACCATATGGCCGCCTTGGATTCCGTGCTGATAATCGACACCCCTGTGGACCCTAATGAGTTGGCGGCACTCAAAAATGCAAGACCTGAGTTACAAATTCAAGTCACGCCGTAACCAATGCATTGGCGGATAAACAAGACTGCGTGTGGATTTCTGAAATCACTTCGGGACTTCGAATAACATTGCCGACCCAATACCTGGGACACGCGTCCCAGGCCACGACATTTCGTCGCGTCCTCCCTTGCGGCATGATCAATCGAACCACGTCGGCACTAAACAGCCCCGACTTTTGCGGATTGAGGTCGTGCAACGTGTGAGACGTTAGCAAAAATTCTCGAGCGCAGATGATTCTGCGGAAAGGTAGACAGAAAGATCGATGACAGAAAGATCACGCGGTAATGGCTCGTGACCGCGAGGAAATTTCCACACGGCCTCCATCCACGGCCATCCCGTGAATCGATCGGCTGCCCACCGTCGCAGGCTGCGACGGAACCAGAGTCTCTTTACACGTGCTCGGTTTCGACCACGTCGCCCTTGGGCTGTTTGATTTCGCCTAGCAGTTTTCCGAACCATGTCGAACCGATGTCAAATGGCTTTCCGCCTTTGATTCGCTCGAACTCAATCGCTCGCAATTCGTCGCCACGTTCTTCGTCTTGTCCGACCACGCCGCTGTCGCCCGACAAACCACACTCGACGGCCTTGTTTGCACAGCGGGCGATCAGCTCGATATCTTGCTCATTCGCTCGCGCGGCCCGACTGTAGTAGCCGCTTTTTTGGACCAGTACTTTTTCGGCACCGATCATCTTGGCGAATTGTTGACCGAACCATTTGCCGGGGTTCACGGCATCCAGTTTGTAGTGACCAAAGGCGTCCTTGGGAACTTCTTCGCCACGCGACTCCATTTCTTGCACGATAGTGTCGACCCCGGCGCCCTCGGAAATGAAGATGTTGACACAATCGATCTCGTCCAAGATCGCTCGCAACCGATCCGCTTCCTGCTGAAGTTCGAAATGCATCTCAGGAATGTAAACGCCGTGCACTTCTTTGCGTTCACGGCTGAGCCCGGTTTCCGGCAAGAAATTGAGTTCGTCGAGACGTTCGCGATACTTGTTCGCCGTTGCCGCGGTCAACCAACCGCAGTTGCGCCCCATCACTTCGTGAACGATCAACATGCGTGGGTTGGCGTTGTGTTCGGCGACCACGTTCTCGAAGAAACGTGCGCCTTGTTCGGCCGCCGTCCATGCGCCCAGACTTTGCTTGATCGGGATGACGTCGTTATCGATCGTCTTGGGTAATCCAACGACGGTCAGGTCATAGTCGTTTTGTGCCAGAAACGCTGCCAAGTCGGCCGCAGTGGTATTGGTGTCATCACCGCCAATCGTGTGCAACACGTCGACGCGATCGGTTTTCAGCTGTTCGGCCGCAACGTGCAGTGGATCCTGGCCCTCTTGGACCAACCCACGTTCTACACAATCGGCAACATTGGTCAGCTTCACACGACTATTGCCAATCGGGCTGCCACCGTGTTGGTGCAGCACCTTGGCATGCTCACGAACGCTTGGCGTGACCAGAAAGCTATCGCCTAGTAACAGTCCTTTGTAACCCGATCGGTAACAAAGAATTTCAACTTCAGGAGCTTTCTCTGTATAGGATTCGATGAGTGCACCGATGGCCGACGACAGGCACGGGGCCAATCCACCGGCGGTAAGGATTCCGACTCGCTTGACCGACATGATTCTGCATCCCTGAAAAGGCTGGGTTTGAACGGAGTTGATTCGACGTGCATCACAAAGCCAGCGATGCCGCTTGCGATTAACATCAATCGATCTCCCCTTTTTAGGAAATCGCCGCCGCGGGGACAATCGGGCGAATAACCAGGCACTCGCAGTAATGGATTTCGGTTCGTCGCGGTTAGGGGACGCAAGCGGTCCGAAACTTCGCTGTGGGGGTAATTTATTTTCCAGAATCGCTAACCCAAACAGGGTAAATGCTATTTCTCAACTAATCTGGAATCTGATATTTCACTCTGCACAGGCACTTTCGCCTAAGAATTTCGTCAAGTTTCAATAGGAAACAAAAATGTCGAAGAATACCGCAGCCACCGAAACCTCGTCGCCCGCCAAGAAGAGTCCCGCCAAAAAGACTCCCGCGGCCAAGACAGCCTCGGCTGCAAAATCGTCTATGGCAGCAAAGGTTCCGTCGGTAGCAAAGGTCACCGACGCTACTGTCACACCGTCGACCGAGAAGAAGCGTTCGATCGCCAAAAAGACTCCGGTTGCCAAGAATAGCCCTGCTGCAAAAGCCACGTCGGTTGCTAAGAAGCCCTCCACTGCTAAGCAACCCGCCGCCGCTAAGAAGCCTGCTGCCGCTAAGAAGCCGGTCGCGGTCAAAGAACCCAAGGTTGCAAAAAGCAGTACTTCCAAAGCGACTCGCAAAGCAGCCTAGCTTCGGCGGTAACCCTACGCCGACTGCGAACTCAGTGGCGCGTCCAATCCCCAAACACCATCGTTACGCATTGATGCGTTGCGATGGTGTTTTCGCTTGACAACAAAACTCGGCCTTAGCCCATTAGGCGAACCGGGGTTAACGTTTTAGGCTTTTGCCCGTATAGACACCATCTGCAGTCTCAAAAATCGCGTCGTCGGATTCGGATCGCGACACGGGCCGAAACTGTTGGCGAGTTTCGCTACGAATAGTGAAACGCTTGAACGGTAAAATGGAGCGAATCGCTTGGGGAGTTCCTGTTACGGAAGCCGGATGGGACCAGGATGATTGATATCGGTCGCCCCGGAGGCCGCTCCAGGCAACTCGCCGTACTTGAATGCCTTGCGGTCTTTCGCAGGGGAGCCGGGCGGTGCGTCACGATCGGGAGTGGGATTCGCCGGTATGGTATCGCCGGTCTGCTCGGTCCACTGCGTCAGCAAGCCGCGAGCTTTCTCGAGGACCTGTTGTGTCTCGGGATTTGTAGCGAGGTTATTTAGTTGATCGTGGTCTTTGCCGGTATGGTAAAGCTCTTCGGCGGGACACGGATTCAAGAAGACATTCTGTTGCGGCTCGGTCAATTCGTTCGCTGCTTTGGCAGCCCACAAATCCTCGCCAGCACCACCCAGATAAGCTTCGACACAGAGGTTTGGTTGATCCGGGAAATTGTTGCGAATGTAGAGCCAGTCACCGAAACGGACGAGTCGTTCGTGATTGCGGTACACATGCCAATTGTGCTCAGCAAACACGACATCGCGAACGCGGGCCGAAGTATCTTTTAAAATCGGAGCGAAACTGACACCTTGAATCCGCTGGTCTTTTTCAATGCCAGCCAAATCCAGCACGGTTGCAGCGATGTCGATGGAACTGATCAAGCTGTCGGTAACTCCCTTTGTGACCTCACTTGGATAATGCACGACGAACGGCGTCTTGATGCCGCTGTCGTACAACCGAGTTTTGCAACGCGGAAAAGGACGCCCGTTATCGGCCATCACGATCACTAGAGTGTCGTCGAACACTTGTTGGCGTTTCAGCTCTGCGACGACTTGGCCAACGTAATGATCAAATCGACTGACTTCGTGGTAATAGCTGGCGAGGTCCTCGCGAGTCTTCGGGGCGTCGACCATGTACGGAGGAACGACGACGTCGTCGGGTTCGTATTTTGGTGCTTCGTCACTGAAAGCCCAATCGCGATGTGCATCGGTCGACGCGTACCAACAAAAGAAAGGTTTGTCCTGAGGACGTTTTTCAAGGATCTGGACCCAGTCCCCTTCTTTGCCAGGTCCTTTGCCTTTGGAGATTTTACTAAAAGCGACATTGGCATTTTTGCCCATGTGATGTTTACCCGACAACACCGTGTAATAGCCGGCGTCTTTCAACAACTGGGGAAACAACACCGATCCGGACGGCAGCTCGGTATGCAACTCGGGTGCACCGGTATTATGCGGATAGCGTCCCGTGATGATACTACAGCGACTCGGGCTGCAGCTGCTAGTCGTCAAGTAAGCGTTGTCAAACCGCATCCCGCTGGCTGCCAACGCATCAATATGTGGTGTTTGAATCGTCGGATGTCCATAACAACCGATGTCATCCTGGGATATATCATCCGCCAACAACAACACGACATTGGGACGGTCCGCAGCATAGGACAATCCCGCCGTTGCGAACCATAGCATGACGACAGCAATAAACAGGGTATTTTTCATAAAGTCAGTTTTCCAGGGGCAGACGCGTGACATAGGGTGAGGGTGATATCGAAGCCACGGTGAACGGAAGCATGGTGTTTTACGGATGATCGATCACAGCGATGCGAACGAGAGGCACCGCGGTAGAACTCTATAGTGTAACCAGAATTCGCGGGGGCCATGTGGGGCAGCAGGCCCCGGAGCGTGATCATGACGTCGTGGATCTTGCCAAAAATCCCCAGGCCATCTCTGCTTGATGACAAGCCGGAAGCGCACCCCACATTCAAGCCCGAAACGTTTGGCGAGTTTCGCTTCAGAAAGTCGATTTTCGAGAGATGTTACGCGATAACGTCGTGAATCACGTGGCCTTTGACATCGGTCAATCGCATGTCGCGCCCCCCGAATCGGAAGGTGCTGCGAGTGTGGTCCACGCCCATCAGATGCAACATGGTCGCATGCAGATCATGAACCTCGGCTCGATTTTCGATCGCCTTGTACCCCCATTCGTCTGTTGCGCCGTAGATCGTGCCCGGTTTGACTCCGCCGCCGGCCATCCAAACGGTGAAACCGAATTGATTATGATCGCGACCGTTGGCGCCTTGTGCAAACGGAGTGCGTCCGAATTCACCCGCCCACACCACCAACGTCTCATCCAGCAAACCACGTTGGCGAAGGTCTTTTAACAGTGCGGCGATCGGTTGATCGACCGCGCGGGCGTTGTTCTCGTGCCCTGCCTTTAGGTTCGAATGTTGGTCCCAGCGATCACCACCAACTTTGGGGCAGGTCAACTCGATAAAACGCACCCCACTTTCGATCATACGTCGAGCGATCAAACACTGAGCCGCATAAGTTCGCGTCGGCTCGTATTCCGATTCCATTCCATACATCTGCTGGATCCAAGCCGGTTCCTCTGTGAGCGACATCACCTCGGGTACCGCCATCTGCATCGCATAAGCGAGTTCGTAGTTTTTAATCGCCGATTCGAGGCTGTCATGACGCCCAAAGTTCTGTTCGGCAAAACCGTCCAATTGGCGAACGAAGTCCAATTTATCGCGTTGTCGTTTGTCACTCGGCTCGGTGCGGAGGATGTTTGCCACTCCCGACCCCGATGGTTTGAACACGGACCCCTGGTAGGTGGCGGGAAGAAATCCGCTACCAAAACAATCAAGTCCGCCGGGCGGAATCAGCCCGCCATTGATGACCACGAAACCAGGCAAATTCTGAGACTCGCTGCCCAATCCATAATTCACCCAAGCTCCCATACTCGGCCGCCCCTGCAGTCCGCTGCCGGTGTGCAGGAAATAGTTTGCAAAGGTGTGCTCTGGAAACTCCGACACCATCGATCGCATCACCGCCAACTCGTCAACACACGTCGCCACGTGAGGAAACAAGTCGCTAACCGGGATACCGGATTGGCCGTATTGCTTGAACTTCCATGGGCTCGCCAACACGTTGCCGTTGTTATTGAACTGAGTCGGCTCGACGTTAAATAGTTTGCCGGGATCTTGGCCATCGTACTTGTCCAACAACGGCTTCGGATCGAACGTGTCGATTTGCGACGGGCCGCCGTCCATGTACAAGAAGATCACATTTTTGGCGCGGACTTGATGGTGCGGACCATGGTCTGCAAAGCCGAGATCGGGTGAGGAGCCGCTGGCGGCAAACGCTTTGTCTTGCCCGAGCGCCGCGAGTGCCACGGCAGCAAAACCGCTACCACACCGCGTCAACATCTCACGACGCGAGGTGGGGCCCGATTGATAACGTTGGCAGGGATAGGTGTATTGGTGTGTCATCGCAGGAAAATAAACTCCTTGGTATTGATCAGTGCGTGAGCAAAATCGGCCCACGCATCCAATTCGGAATCACCGTGTTCGGACGCCAAATAGGCTTGGGCCACCGCGATCTCGCGTGCGGACGGTTGACGTGCAAACGCCGATTCGTACATCCACTGAATGCGGTCATGCGTATCCGGAAAATCATTCATCACCTGCTCAGCCCATCGTCTCGCTTGCTGTACGACAAACGGATCATTCATCAGAATCAACGATTGCGCGGGCACGTTGGACACATTTCGTCGTCCCATCGTGCTAAAGGGAACTGGCGTATCAAAGGTCAGCATGAATGGCGAAAGGAAGTTGCGACGGACCGAGATATAAATCGATCGGCGACCGTTTCCATCGAGCGGGCCGCTGGTCTTGGGGCGTCCGCGCCCATCCATGAACGAAGTCAATTGAATCGGTACGGGCTCACCAAACATCGTTTTGTCAAGTCGACCGGACAATGCCAATAACGAATCGCGAATCGCCTCTCCTTCGAGTCGCTTGGGAGGACGATGGTGCCACAACAAGTTTTTTGGATCCGCCTGAGCCGCATCCGGGCTCACACGGCTGGACATTTGATACGTTCGCGACAATACGATGTAACGGATCATTCGCTTGATACTTTGGCCGTCGTGCTGAAAACGAGTCGCCAAGTGATCAAGCAATTCGGGGTGGGTGGGTCTTTGCCCAAGCACGCCAAAGTCATCGGTGGTTGGCACGATGCCGCGTCCAAGCAAGTAATGCCAAATGCGATTGACAATCACTCGCGAGGTCAGCGGGTTGCTGGGATCATTGATCTGCTGTGCTAATTCGAGCCGCCCGCTGCCCGATTTGATTTCCATCGGACCTTCGCCCGCCACGGCTGTCAGAAAATGACGTGGCTCGATATCGCCGGGCTTGGACGCATTGCCGCGAATGAAAATCGCAGCGTCTTCACCGCTGCCGTCCATCATCGCCATCGCGGTGTGCGACGGTTTCATGATTTGCGACCGCAACAGTTCGCGTTCGTCCGCCCAGGCAACGGCGATTTGTTGCAACTGTTCGGCAAGCTCTTGCTTTGCTCCTAATCCATTTCCGGCGGCGGCAACGTTCACCGTATCAAACACGCTCGCGGTATCTGCGGTTTGAAACGCGGATGCCCCGTTTGCCTTGGCCTGCTTGATCTGCTCGGCTGTTCCTTGGATTACCCACTGCACTTCAAGCTGCTTGTCGATTTCCGGCGTAAATTCCAGATGCAGTCGATGGCCGAGATAACGAGCCAAGTTCAGTTCCACTGATGTCGCATTGCCGGGAATCTTTTGCACCGTTTCGCCGTGCAGTGGACCGGCGATCAAGCGATGCGAATCGACACAGACCACGACGTGACCTTCGCCACGAACCCTGCACAGGACTCGATCCCCGGTTAACTCGAACGTCGGGGTTCGCAAGGTTCGGCCGCTGCGTGGCAGTTTCTTCAGCTTGCTGCGATTCTGCATTCCGGTTTCTCTGAGCGACTGCAGCCCATTCCACAGCGGATCGCTGATTGCCGAACCATGTGACGCCACTCGGATCGTTGGCTTCGATTCGCTAACATCCAAATATGCATCACCGGCGCGTCGCGGAGCATCGCCGAAAATAAATCCGTCCTGCATGTACTGATCCGCGGGCAACGTCTGGTAGTCCATGACAAGCAAGTCAGCGATCACCGATGGCAAGGCGACTGGTTCAGGCAGTTTGCCACCATGTTGGCGGATCAGCCCCGCCACTCGCTGACGATAAGCCTGGTCGACTTTGGCAAGCCGCTCGGCCACCCGGCGGTTGTGTTCCAACGACTCGAAACGCACTTGCCGATAGTCACTGCTCTGCAGGAATCCTGTTAACGAGTAGTAATCCGCAGTCGAAATCGCGTCAAATTTATGGTCGTGACAACGTGCACAAGAAACGGTCACGCCCAAGAACGTTTTTGACATCACGTCGACCATATTGTCAAAGCGATCGGCTTCGTCTTTGCGGATATCGACCGGCGAATGCACCCATTCGCCGAGGAACCAAAAACCGGTCCCCAGTATCGATTCGTTGAACCCGTCTTCGGAATTCAACCGCGGCTGCGTCAACAGGTCACCGGCGATATGTTCGCGGACAAGTTGATCGTACGGCACATCCGCATTGAAGGCGCGGATGACGTAGTCGCGATACTGATATGCGTTCAATGCATCATCGTCAAACTCGTGTCCTCGCGATTCGGCGTATCGCACCAAGTCCAACCAATGCCGCCCCCAACGTTCGCCAAACTGAGGCGATTCCAATAGATCGTCGACCAAGCGTCGGAGTGCCCCCGGTGATAAATCACTGAGAAATGTGGCGGTTTGTTCGGGCGTGGGCGGCAACCCGATCAAATCAAAGTACACCCGCCGCAGGATCGCGGCCCGTTCAGCTTCCTCGGCCGGATGCAGATCGTTCTGCTCAAGTTTCGACAGAATGAAATAATCGAGTTCCGCCTTGGGCCATGATGCGTCCTGGACCGCCGGAAGTGACGGCGACTGCACAGGCTGCCAAACCCAGTGATCTTTTTTACGCTGCTGCAAATCGAAATCAGGCGTTTGCGTTGTCGCCTCCGGTGCCTCTTCGTCAGGCCAAGGAGCCCCCAATT
>NZ_ANOG01000002.1 GCF_000346295.1 Rhodopirellula maiorica SM1
ATCACGTCGTAGGGCGGCGGCGATCACGTCCGACAGAGAGCCAACGTGGTCCAGGTTGTAACGCAGTGCAGCAAAAGGAGCGATTTGTGGCATCGTTTGATTCGCGTTTAAAGGAGAGACGGACAGGGGAAATATCAGACGCCAGCGTCAAAACGGCATGCATCCATGATGTTACCCCAAGCAGCGGTGGCTTACCGTAGGGACATAAAAAAACTCGGCCCTTAATAAAAGGCCGAGTTTTAATGTTATTCACTGTAGTGCTCGTGCACCCTAGTAGCGGTAGTGGTCTGGCTTGTAAGGGCCTTCCACGGGTACGCCCATGTATTCCGCTTGATCGGCGGTCAGCGTGGTCAGCTTCACGCCGAGTTTGCCCAGGTGCAATCGTGCGACTTCTTCGTCGAGTGCTTTAGGCAACATGTAGACTTTGGTTTCGTACTCGCCGTGCTTGGTCCACAATTCGATTTGTGCCAAAACTTGGTTCGTGAACGAAGTGCTCATCACGAAGCTAGGGTGACCGGTGGCACAACCGAGGTTGACCAAGCGACCCTTGGCAAGGACGAGGATGCTGCGGCCACTTTCTTTGAAGGTGTAGCGATCGACGGCACCGACATCCGATGGCTTGATCTCGTCCTTGGTTGCACGTCCGGCGGCAACTTCGGCTTCCAGCCAAGCAACGTCAATTTCAGTATCGAAGTGACCGATGTTGCAAAGGATGGCATCTTCGGGCATCTCGGTCATGTGTTGACCAAGGATGATGTCCTTGTTGCCTGTCGTGGTGACGTACAGGTGGCCTTCTTTGCAGGCTTCTTCCATCGTGGTGACTTCGAAACCTTCCATCGCTGCTTGCAATGCATTGATCGGGTCGATTTCGGTGACGATCACGCGGCAGCCATAACGCTGCAGCGAATGGGCACATCCCTTACCGACATCGCCGTAACCGCAAACCACGGCGACCTTGCCCGCCAACATCACGTCGGTGGCTCGCTTGACGCCGTCGGCGAGCGATTCGCGACAACCGTACAAGTTGTCGAACTTGCTCTTGGTAGCCGAGTCGTTGACGTTGATCGCAGGGACTTGCAGCTTGCCCGAACGATTTAGGACTTCCAAGCGGTGCACGCCTGCGGTGGTTTCTTCGCTGATGCCGCGAATTTCCGTCAACAGTTCCGGGAACTTGTCGTGAACCATCGCGGTCAAGTCACCGCCGTCGTCCAGGATCATGTTGATCGGTTTGCCCGAAGGGAAGTGCAAGGTTTGCTCGATGCACCAATCAAATTCTTGATCGTTCATGCCCTTCCAGGCGTAAACGGGGATGCCAGCGGCAGCAATCGCAGCGGCGGCGTGATCTTGGGTGCTGAAAATGTTACAGCTGCTCCAAGTCACTTCGGCACCGAGTTCGACCAACGTTTCGATCAGAACCGCCGTTTGGATGGTCATGTGCAGACATCCGGCGATGCGAGCTCCGGCGAGCGGCTTTGATTTGCCGTATTTTTCACGAAGCGCCATCAAACCAGGCATTTCGTTTTCGGCAAGCTGAATTTCTTTGCGGCCGTATTCCGCTAGCTTGATGTCTTTGACTTTGTAGGGAAGTCGGTTGGTTTCGACTTGAGACACAGGCGTACTCCAATGTTGGAAAAGGGGATGGAATAAGCGCGTCAGAGGGGTTGCGGACCGAACACAGGGACTCCCGCTGGTTCGCAATCCCCCGAACGCACTCAGAGCTCTTCAGGGTGGTGCAGGTCATATAAACCGCACGCAAGCCCGCATGATAAACATAAAGTTTGGTTTTCGCACGGGGCAAAGTGGGGGTTTCCGGATCGCGGACGGCAAATCAGCCAAAGGCATTTTTCGCCTGTTTGCAGAATGCAGCGATCAAAGCGGCCGACTTTTGGCCTCGAGGCGACTCGACTCCGCTGGCAACATCCACGCTGCGAGCCCCCGAGACACGGATCGCCTCGGCGACGTTTTCGGGCCGTAAACCGCCCGCTAATGTCCAGCGGACGGCGGCGAATCTCGCGGACCAGTCGCGAAGAGAGTCCCAATCCAGTGATCGGCCGATTCCTCCGTGAGCCGATCCTGCGTCCGCATCGAGCAACACGTGGCATCCGGCGTCGATCCAAGGACGGACGCGGTCCTCGATTTCAGTTTCTGACAATTTATCCCCAGGAATTTTCACAGCTCGCATCAGCGGCAACCCTAATTTGGTCCATACTGGGACGTCAGAAACCAGTTCGTCACCATGTAGCTGAATCGCGTCGAGTCCGACCTCGGCGATCACCTCTCGAATCGAGTCCGCCGGCTCGTTGACGAATACACCGACTCGGTACAACCCGCAGTCAGCTGCGTAAGCAGAAAGCACGCGGGTGCCGGCGGCCTGGGGATCGAGATAGCGAACGCTGGGGGGATAAAAGTTCAGCCCCACCGCGTCGCCCCCCGCTTGATGGACAGCATCGATGTCCGTCTTGAGTAGAACGCCGCAAATTTTGATGTGAAACACAGAAACCCAACACCGAACCGGAACAAATGACTGGGCCAGCCTATGTCGACTGACCGATAGATACTACACCGCAACTCATTCGTTTTGGAAGGTTGGCGTTTTGGAAGCTTGGCGGCACGCTTTGGAGATTGGAATGCTGGCAACGAAGGTTCGACGTGTCGCAGGCCGCGACCTCCTATTGGTGGCGATTTCGTCGTTCGTGCTTGCAATTCACTCGATGCCAAGCGGCGTGGAAGCAGAGTCGGCCGACCACGCGATCGTGCCTGACACTGTCAAATCCATTCCTGCTGTCATCATCCCTGTCTCGGCCGACGCAGCCGTCGCTCGGTGGCAAGCCGAAGTCGCCCAGTTCTATGCCGAACAAACGCAAGCCAAAACATCGCAGGACGGGGGCGATCTGGCTCATCTTAGCAGCGTTGCTCGAACGTCCTTTGTGACCACGACACCGGAAAAGGCTTCAGGGCCAACCGCAACCAGTGCGTCAGAACAAGGTCTCCGCCACGCGTCGCCCCCGATCGCCCCTGGGCAAGATTCGGTGGCACGAGCCGACGGAGTAACGTTTCAGACGCAGTCGATTGTGGTTGCCTTGGTGATCACCGTGATCGTGTCGCTCGTCTTTGCCGCTTGGTGTGTCATATCCCCGACGCGTCACATTTCGCCCGCAATGTGGGCAAGTCGACCCAGCGTGGGGAATGTCGCGAATGCAAGCGAATCCTATGTCATCAATGTCGATACGAAATGGTTCAGTGTCAGCCAGCCGATGCTTGTGCGAGCACGGCAATGTTGCTTTGCCGTGCTGGTTGTGGCTGCCATGTTTGTCTGCGTGACTTAGCCGCTAAACCAGTCCGGTCAAGCTCCCATCGCCACAGTAATCGGGGTTACCAAAGCTGTCGGTGGGGTGTCCCATTGCTTCGGCGATGCTCATTAGCAAACGGTTGTGCGGCACGTTGTTGAATTTCAACGCCCGGCCAGTATCAAATCCGAGTCCACCGCCGACCATCACAAACGGAATGTTGTTGCGTGTGTGTGAGTTGCCTTTGCCAAGTTCGTTGGTCCACACAATCGTGGTGTTGTCCAGCAGTGACCCGCTGCCATCGGGCTCGGGGGTTTCTGCCAATCGTTTAGCGAGGAAGGCCACCTGTTCGGCGTACCAGGTGTTGATCTTGATCAGTTTTTCGTAAGCGGTTTCGTTCTTGTCGGGCTCGTGCGAAAGCCCGTGATGGCCTTCGTCGATGCCAAGCCAACGCATCCTCGCATTGCCGACGCTGTTGGTGATTTGGTAAGTCGCCACGCGAGCAAAATCAGCTGCAAAACTGTTGACGAGCAGCTCGATTTGCATTTTGGCAATTTGCGGCATGTTGTCGTTTTCGGTTTCGACATTCGCAGGCATCTCGGGGATGGCATGCCCGACATCGCCGTGCTTTTTCGATTGCTCGAGTTCAGTTTGTAATTCCTTTTCCACCGAGCGGACCATCGCAACATGTTCTTCGAGGATCCGCCGATCTTCGCTGCTGATCAAGTTTTCGACTCGGCGAAAATCTTCGCTCAAATCATCCAGCACGCTGGCCAAGAGTTCGCGATTCTTGCTTTGTCCATACAGTTTGTCGAACATTTGGTAGGGATCGCTGATCGGTGCGACCGGTTGGTTCGGCCCAGCGTAGGACATTCGCGTCCAGGTGTCGGCGCGGTCGGGCACCATGACGCCGAATTCAAGCGAGCCAAAACGTGTTTGTTTTTCAGGGACCGCCTGCATTTGGTTTTTCAAATATTGGTCGATCGAAATGCCTTGCGACCAACCGGCCGGTGTGTCCGAGCCGCCTTGGATGTCACCAGGAAACAATTCGACTCCGGTCAGCAAACAGCCGATGCCGCGCATGTGGCCGTCGCCGTCGCCTTGGATTTTGTTGCACACGCCGTGCAGCGTCATCATTTGATCCTTGAATCCAGCAAGCGGCTGCAGGATGCGTTTGATGTCATAATCGCGTCCTTCTTTTTCGGGCCAGAAGTGTTTGGGGATCACTCCATTGGGGCTGAACAGAAAAACAATTCGTTGCTTGCGAGCCGAGGTCGAGGCGGCCCAACCGAGGCTTGGCAGCGAGAACAGAAAGTTGGCCGCCGCGGCGCTGACGCCAAATTTCAACAAAAAGTCTCGGCGAGATAGAGGCTGGTTCATCATGATTCTGCTCAGGTTTCTTGGTGCTTCGAAATCGGTTCTGTCGCCGCGGTTACGGCGATCCACACAATCAAATCTCGGACTTTAAAGCCGCTGGTTCGGAATCGCTCGGTCAGTTCCGAAAGTTTGTCGGGGCCGTAGGCTCCGATCGGTTGTTTGACGAAATACTCAAATGCGGCTTCCACGAACGCGCGGTGAGCATCTTCGCTGTCAACAAGGTAGTTTGCCAAATCACGAGCGTCCTTAAACGCGACCTTGTTGCCGTTTCGGTCTTCGTAACTACCGCTAGCGTCGATCGGGCGTTTGTTCTCGGATTCGCGAAAA
>NZ_ANOG01000003.1 GCF_000346295.1 Rhodopirellula maiorica SM1
CTCTTCCTCTTCGTCATCTCCCTTGGCACCAAGTTCCTCGGCCGTCGCTAAGCCCATCGTCAACAATTGCGAATCCAATCGTGTCGTTGCCAGCGTGCCGGGGGGCATGTCGTCGTACGAAGGCATCCGCACATAACGAGCGACCGATCCAGGCACCTCCAAGACGCTTTCCAGTGCCGCGATCCGTTCTTGCGGATCGGCAATCGCCAATTGGTCCGCTAAATAAACGCCGAACAATGGATTGATACTTTTCAAATGCACCAAGCGTTCTAATCGATCCGTGGGCGTTGCCAGTTTTGGACGATAATCATCGACCTCGTAACCACGACTTTCGATCAATGCCGGATCCTGGTTGTCCTCTTCTTCGTTCGCCTTTTGCGTCTCTTCATCGCTCCGCATTTGATCCAACAAATTACCAAACAAACCTTCGGTGGCTTTGACCACCGGGGCGTCGTCTTTGGATTTTTTAATCGGTTTGGGTGATGCTGCTCGCGGCTTGGGATCCAGTTCAATGTAACCGGCCGTCCACAACGTGATCAACATCCGGTTCAAATCGCGCTGAGCCTCATCGATCCCCTTGGGCGGTAACAATCGACGTCCAACCAAATCGCGAATCGGTTGGACCTCGGCATTTTCACCCAACAGATAAGCGAGCAGACGCCACGGCAATCGTCCTCGGCTAGACAAATTCGCCGCCGCTGCTTGCTGCAGCTGTTCGAACTGAGAAACGGTCCAGTAGGATTCGCCACTCCGCCGCTTGGGCATTTTTTTCTTGAGCTGTTTTTTGGCCTTCATCAATCCCGGATCTTTGGTGTCCTCGGGGATCGAATCATACTTTTCTCGCCAACGGTTGATTTTGACGTCGTCCTCGTGAGCCAACGAAAAGACGTAGCCGCGATCGTCAAACTGAGGCCGACCGGCTCGCCCAAAAATCTGCTGTGCCGACGAGGGATCGACCAGCTTCTTTTTGTCCTTGGGGCCCTTTAACAAACTGGGCAACACCACACTTCGCGCGGGTAGATTGATTCCGGCGGCGAGCGTTTCAGTGCAAACACAAAAGCTCAGCAATTTTCGCTGGAACAATTCTTCGACGATCCGGCGATAGCGTGGCAGGACGCCGGCATGATGCACGCCGACGCCACGCATCAAGATCGCCTTCAGCTTCGGCCCCGCTCCCTCGCTCATATCGGCCGCGTTCAAATAGTCCGCCAATTCAGCTTGGCGAGCCTTGTCGATCAGGCTTTTGCCCTTAAGTAGTTCGGCAGTGGTCCAGCACTGAGCGCGACTGAAACAGAACAGCAGCGACGGTGTCCTCCGCGTGACCTCGTCACCCGCAGCAATTTTTTCGGCAAAGTCGGCTAAAATATCGTCCTCGACCCACTCAAATTGCAGCGGAACCTTTCGCTCGGTTCCCGACACCAATTGCAACCGACGCCGGTGCGAACGATAGAGCCACGACGTGAAATCCAAAGCGTTGCCGACCGTCGCACTCAGCAGCATCGTCCGTACGTGCGATGGCAATAACCCGAGCGTTAACTCCCAAACGATGCCGCGTTCGGGATCATTAAAGTAGTGGAACTCGTCCATGACCACCGACGAAACATTCTCAAAGTCAAACGACTCGGAGTTCAGCAGCCGGTTGAGCAGAATTTCGGCGACCACGACCAACACCGGGGCATCGGGGTTGGCCGTGCGATTTCCGGTCACCAAACCGACTTGGTCTGCCGAAAATCCCCAACGAACAGCCGACTCGCGAAGTTCGACCAATTTTTGGTCCGTCAGTGCGATCAGCGGCGTGGTGTAGTACATTCGTTTGCCGGTCCGCAGCGCCTCGTACACTGCGGCCTCGGCAATCAGCGTTTTCCCCGTCCCTGTGGGGGCACACACCAGCACACCTTGCTCGTTTGTAAAATAAGCCAGCAAGGCCTCTTCTTGGACGGGATACGGCTGAAACGGAATCAGATCGAAGTATTCTGAAGCCAGGACGTCACGGTCGGGATTCTCAATTGGTTGCGTCATAGTCTACAAGTTGTATCAGTCATTGAAGAACAATGGACCTAGGGAGACAAGAATCGATGCCAAGCCCGCGACAAGACGCCCTTTCGATCTGGAACGCCGGTGTCGATTCAGTTCGAGCCCGCGAACGAGTCCTTTCACAGATCCAACTCGAATCCGATCAGCTTTGCGTCGCGGAGCATCTTTTTTCGCTCGCCGATTTTGACCGCATCATCGTTGTCGGTGCCGGCAAAGCGGCCACCGCGATGGCAACAGGACTGGTCGCGGCGGTGGGCGATCGACTGCCGATCAAGGGTTGGATCAATGTACCCGAAGGTACCGTTCCCGCAGAGGGATCCGAGCTGCTTCGTCATATTCATGTCCATCCCGCTCGGCCAGCGGGAGTCAACGAACCGACCGCAGACGGTGTTTTTGGGACCGAACAAATTTTACAGCTCGTCCGTCAGGCGACGCCACGCGATCTTTGCATTGCCTTGATCTCCGGCGGCGGCAGCGCGCTATTGCCCGCGCCGATTCCGGGTATCACGTTGGAAGACAAACTTGCGGTGATCCGGCATCTGAGTTCATCCGGTGCGGACATCACCGAGCTGAACACCGTCCGCAAACATCTCAGCGCCGTCAAAGGAGGCGGTCTGTTGCGTGCGTGCCGCAGCGGACAATTGATCACACTGATTTTGTCCGATGTGCTCGGCGACCCCGTCGATTTAATCGCGTCAGGGCCCACCATCGAGGACACCTCAAGCAAAACCGACGCGCTGGATGTTTTGGATCAATTTGATCCCCAGCGAAACTTGCCCGCGTCGGTCTACAACGCCCTGAACTCGGCTCCCGCCACGGTGGTAAAGCCCACAACGACCGCCACGACTTGCATCATCGGCAACAATGCCCTGGCGGTCGATGAAGCGGGAATCGTGGCCGAACGGCTTGGCTATAACCACATCATGCATTCCGCAACCGTCTGCGAACCGTCGGCTGAACAGGTGGGACGCGAGTTTGCCGAAATGCTGGTCTCGATGCTTCGCAGCAACGACAAACATCGATCGAACTGCTTGATCACCGGCGGCGAACCGGTCGTCACGCTCGCTCCGGCAGAGATCCGCGGACTCGGCGGACGCAATCAACAACTCGTCCTTGCCGCTTATCAACACCTATTGGGCTGTGAATTGAGTGACGACGAGTGGAATCAAATTGCCTTGCTCTCGGGCGGCACCGATGGCGAAGATGGACCGACCGACGCGGCCGGTGCGATGCTAGATGCGAGCGTGCATCAGTTGGCCAGCGAAAAACGACTCGACATCGCCGACTTCTTGCGACGCAACGATGCCTATCACTTTTTCGAAGAAACCGGAGGCCTGATCCTGTGCGGTCCCACCGGTACCAACGTGTGTGACATCCGCGTCGGCGTGATCAAAACATAGTCGCTGATCGCTCCGCGATCATGGCGTAAATCATCGTCGATCGCTCCGTGATCATTGTGTTCCGCAATCATTATGTTCCGCCGCACGTCGGCCGGGACAAGTCGCGATAGCGACGCAGATCCGGCGGGATGCAAAAGTGGTGGTAAAATCATCCCAGCCACCATGCCGGAACTCCGCTCCGCTGCGTTCCGGCCTACTTGCTCTGGCCTACTTGGTCTGGCCTACTTGGTCTGGCCTACTTTCACCTCACGCGTGCTCGCCCACACGATTCCCGCTCCTGCTACTGCGATCGCACTGGCGACGACCAACCACATCAGCGGCAAGTGAGCTTGATCGTCCAAGTCGCTGCCGAAAAATTGGAAGTGCTCGTGATAACGCCCCACCATTTCTAACAACCCGTTGTGCACCAGATGCATCAGCATGCCTGGCAACACACTGCCAGTCCGATACGCGATCCAGCCCAAGATCAATCCCAACAGCGTCGTCGGGATAAACCGTTCGATCAGCAACGCGTTGCCGGTGAACACGTGAAACAAACCAAACAAAACCGCCGTCAACACAATCGTGCGTGCCGGTGACATCACTCGCAAAAACGAAGAGAACAGAAATCCGCGAAAGCATAGCTCTTCGATTACAGCCGGAGCCACCGCGAACGTCAGCAGCAACAACCACGGCGGCACTTGCTTCCATGCCGCCAATTGCCCCAATGCCTGTTCAATCCGCTCTTCACTCAACCCGCCAATCCCGATCGCTTCGGCAATCACAAACGCTTCGTGGGCAAGCGTCCAAGCTCCCAAGCCGATCAGGATTACCCCGACAAAACTCAGCAGCGGCGGCATCTGTAATCGGAACGTACTGCGAAATCGATGACGTCCTAAGTAGGTGGCAACAAACGGCACCAATCCAAACGTCAACAACAGCGTCAAAATGTTCAACCAAAATTTGGCCGACAGTGAAACCGAATCGCCAAAGATCTGCAAAAACCGCATCAAACCGTTGGAACCAACAAAATAGATTGGCACTAACAACGACAACATCAACGCCGCCGACTCGACACTCGGAACCGGCGTCACCTTCTGAGGCCGATGAAAGAATGATCCGATCGATTGTTCGCTGGTTCGCGTCACCGCGTCCGCACCAAACAATCGAGAAGCCACTGCCAATGCGGCCGACGCATAACCGATCGTGCTGACAATGGCCGCCAACGCACCGACGGGATTAAAGGCTCCTGCCAACAGATCGCGAGCCAACAACACGATGCTGATCAGCGGAGCAATCGCCAAGGGCCCGCTCAACTCGACGCCCGGCATCAGCGACAACATCCCCGGTGCCAGCGCCAACAGCATCACGGGAATCAAGTACGCCTGGGCCTCTTTGAACGATTTGGCAAAACTGGTCAAACACAGCAGCAGTGCGGAAAAGAAACCGCTAAACAGCACCAACAACCCCAGGATTTGCAGCACCGCGATCAATGGAAACGCATCATCTCCCGTTAAAAACCGCATCATTCCCGACACCCACAGCGTCGTGAACATCGCCAACAGATTGATCATTGCCGTCAACAACGCCACGATCACGACCGCGATGTATTTGGCAAACAGCACGTAAAAACGCGGCACCGGCGACGCCATCAACGATTCCATCGTGCCGCGTTCTCGTTCTCCGGCGGTTAAGTCGATTGCGGGATAGACCGCACCGGTGATCGTCATCAAAACCAACACCAATGGCACGATCGTGGCTAACAAAGGCAACTCGTCCTCTTGGCCGATTTCGTCCACAACGATGTCAGCCGGAGGCCGGTAATCAGGCGCCAACATTTTCGCCACATGTTGGGCAAAGTTAGATCGCAACCACTGCAAACGTTCCACCAGGATACGACGCGCGTTTTGGCTGCCGCCATCACCTCGAAACGCCGTGATGATCACTTGTGGTGGTTCTTCGAATTTGATTTCAACAGCTAGATCGATTTGGTTGGCATACAACGCATCGACGGGATCGATCTCTTCGCTCAAACGAATATCAAATTCGGCGATCCCCCCGCCGCTCGACTTGGCCACCGAATCAGGTGGCGCACTCTGAGGATCATCCAAATACGAACGCAGCAATTCGCCTTCGCGTTCGGTTGCCACCCCGACGAGGAACACATTGGTGGGGCGAGCGCCGGACGTCAACAAAAAACGATTCAGCGCCATGCTCAATAGCGGATAAAGCAGCAGCGGCATGATCAACAACGTCATCACCGTGCGTCGATCACGAATCGTTTCGCGTAGTTCTTTTTGACAGAGTCGTAGAATCCGCCCCTTCATCACGTGTCCGCTCATGCTGCCGCCTCGTCGTTCATCAAGTCGACAAACATGTCAACAAGGTGTTCGCGACCGGTGGCTTGTCGCAACGCACTCATGTCGCCTTCGTATTCCAATCGGCCTTGATGTAACAAACCGAATCGATCGCACAATCGCTCCGCTTCATCGAGTCGGTGCGTACACACAATGACTGCCTTTCCGGCTTGCCGTAAATGTCCGATGTATTCAAAAATCGTTTGCACGCCGACGACGTCCAAACCACGCGTCGGTTCGTCCAATAACATCACCGGCGGATCGTGAATCAAACCACGCACCAGTGTCACACGTTGACGTTGACCGGTGCTGAGCGTCCCGGCCCGACGATCCAACAAATGCTCGATTCCCATCAACTTTGAAAGCTCTTCGGCGCGGGTCGCTGCAACATCGGGATCGACGGCGTACAGGTCGCCAAAATACAACAGCATCTCGCGAACACTGAGCCAGGGATAAACGCCGTCGTTGGACGAAACAAATCCCAATCGCGACTTGACCGCGATCGGATCGACCGTGGTATGGATCCCGTCGACCGCCGTGTAGCCGCTGTCGGGTTCAAGCAACCCGAGAATAATTCGCAACGTCGTCGTCTTGCCCGCACCATTGGGGCCCAACAATCCGTAGACCTCTTCCTGAGGCACTGTTAGCGACAAGTCGTCCACCGCGCGGACTTCGCCGTCATCGAGCGAAAAAGTTTTAACGAGCGAACGGACTTGGAGCATTCGAATGTCGACCGCAGCAAAAGTTTGGAAAAGCGTTTCGTTTCACCAGGATACCAGACGGACGATCACGCTTGGGGCTCGGTCATTTTCCAAGGATCAAGTGCTTCGGTCAGCGTGTCCTCAGGCAATATGCCCTTTTCACGACACAATTCGCGAATCGTTTGTCCCGATGCGAACGCTTCTTTGGCCAATTTCGCAGCTTGCTCGTAGCCGATCAGCGGATTCAAACTGGTGCACATCGACAAACTTTTCTCGACCGACGCTTCACACGCCTGGACGTTCGCTTCCATTTCCTCGAGACAGAATTCGACAAACGCATCACAGCCACTGGACAACAAGTGAATCGATTCAAGAATCGTGTGTCCCATCACCGGCATCATGATATTGAGCTGGAAATTGCCGCCCGACGCGCCGCTGACCGTGATACAGGTGTCGTTGCCCATCACGCGTGCGGTCAACTGCATCATTGATTCGCACATCACGGGATTGACCTTACCGGGCATGATCGAGCTGCCCGGTTGGCGACTTGGCAATTGGACTTCAAAGAATCCGCAGCGTGGACCGCTGCCGAGCCAACGAATGCTGTTGGAAACGTTGAACAATGTCTGCGAGATGCATTTGAGTTCGCCGTGCGATTGCACCAAAGCGTCTCGAGTGGCGTTGGCTTCGAAATGATTCACCGCTTCGACAAACGCGATGCCCGTCTTGTTCGCTAATTCCTTGGCAACGCGGGCCCCAAATTCAGGATGCGTGTTGATCCCGCTGCCCACCGCCGTGCCACCGACGGCCAATTCCAAAACGGCATCCCGAGCGGCTTCGGCTCGCGAAATCGACAATTCCAATTGGCGAGCAAAACCACCAAATTCTTGGCCTAAACGCAGTGGCGTCGCATCCATCAGGTGAGTACGGCCGATCTTGATGATCTTGTCCCACTGTTTCGCCTTGTCGGCGAGCGAGGCATGCATTTTGCGAAGCGCAGGCAGCAATTTTGTTTCGATCTGGATCGCCGTGGCGACGTGAATCGCGGTGGGAAACGTATCGTTGGTGCTTTGCCCCATGTTCACATGGTCGTTCGGATGAATCAGCTTTTCAGTGCCAAACCGATCGCCACCAGCGATCTCGATCGCACGATTGCTGATCACCTCGTTGACGTTCATGTTGCTGCTGGTTCCTGATCCCGTCTGGAAAACGTCGATGGGAAATTGGTCTGCCAGCTTGCCATCGGCGACTTCTTGGGCCGCTTGCAGCATCGCTTTGACCTGCGCATCGGTCAGCGGATTTTTTCCAGTTCCGGTTAATTTCTCCAGATCGCGGTTGGCCACGCCACAGGCAAATTTGACCAATCCCATGGCCGAGATCATCGAAGGCATCAATTCCCAACCGCTGATCGGGAAATTTTCAACAGCCCGCTGAGTCTGGGCTCCGTAATAGGCTTCGGCGGGCACTTGAACGTCGCCCATGGAATCATGTTCGGTGCGGTACTGGGTCATCGGTTTCACTTCGTCGATTGCGGGTTTCAAAAACGTTCGCTAGGGCCGTCATCATAAAGCGCCGATGGACGTTTTGACGAGGCGGCTAGAGAGCTGCGGCGATGATCACCAAAAGATCGGCAATTCTTTGCATCCTTATTGGCAACCCCGCTACCCCCACCACGGGCGTTAAGAAAGTGTTTAGAATTGGCAGCTGATTTGCTCCCTCCCCAACTCATCCCCCTTATGATTACGGCCACCGCATGATGCGCCCCAGATCGTTTTTTCTTGTCTTATTGCTAATTACCCTCGCCTTGTGCCTCATCCCCAGTGGGCTCATCGCTCAATCGGTCTCGGCGACCGCAGACGCTTCGGTCCCCGAAACGATCTCGGGCACCTCCACCGACTTCACAACCAGCGGAAGTCCTCTGAACCAAACCCCGGTGCTGATTTTGGCAGTCGGAATTTTTTGTGTTCTGGGGATGATCATCGTCTTGAAGTTGAATGCGTTTTTGGCGTTGATCATTTCCGCCTTGATCGTCAGTTTGTTGGTGGGGCTGACGCAAGGAGGAACGGCGGGGTCTCGAATGGATGCGGTTGTCGCAGCCTTTGGCAGTTCGGCCGGCAGCATCGGTATCGTGATCGCGATGGCCGCCATTATCGGCAAATGTATGCTCGATAGCGGAGCCGCAGATCGCATCGTCCGCAGTGCTGTCAACATCACCGGAGAAAAGAAGGCGTCGGTCGGTTTGATGGTCAGCGGCTTTGTGCTCGCAGTGCCTGTTTTTTTTGACACGGTCTTTTACTTGCTGGTCCCGCTAGCGAGAAGTTTGCATCGCCGGACGAACCAGAACTATCTTCGTTACCTGATGGCAATCGCGACGGGCGGTGCGATCACACATACGCTCGTTCCTCCTACACCGGGACCGCTGCTTGTCTCGTCAATTCTCGGTGTCGATATTGGCATGATGATGTTGGTCGGGACGCTGGTTGCGCTGCCAGCGGCGATCGTCGGTTTGATTTTTTCGATCGTGATCGACAATAAAAGTCCTGTTGAAATGCGGCCACTTGGTGCTAACGAAAACAAGCATCAACCCCTGCTTGATGAACAGTTGCCTTCGTTTTGGATTGCACTACTGCCAGTAATCCTGCCAGTCGTGTTGATCGGGGCGGGCACGCTCGCGACCACCTTGGCTGACCGCGAAGACCGCGCGATGCTGAGTGTTGCGGACATCCAAGACTTTGACGCATTGGCCAACGAACTCGCCACTGCGAGCCCCAATTCGCCCGCAGCCCGCGTTATTACCAGCGGTGTGTTGAACGAAAACGAGGTGGCATTGCTGAAAAAACCTGCATCGAGTGACGCCGCCAAGAGCGAAGTGGTCGCCGTGCTCAATGAAGTGCTGTTGGATCAAGAACTGTATGCTGAGGAAGCATTCTTGGGCGTCGCGTTGTCGGATGTATCGAAGTCAAAGATCAGCGCAAATCAATTGCGTATGAAACCGGTTGACCGCCGACGCATGAACCGCGCGCTACTCGAAGACGCCTTCCCCGATCTGATTGCGACGCACGATTGGAATTCTCCTAAACGTGAACTCGCCGAATCATTGTCGCTATGGAGCAACCCGAACTTTGCCCTGTTGCTGGCGGCAATCTCCGCGATGTTGACGCTAAAGGTCGTGCGTGAATTGAGTTGGCGTGATCTTGCGGTGGATGTCGAGGAATCACTGATGAGCGGTGGGGTGATTATCCTGATCACCGCGGCGGGCGGCGCGTTTGGATCGATGTTGACCGATACGAATATCAGTGACACGATCCAGCAAGCGTTCCAAGATCAAGGCGGGGCGGGACTGGCCTTGCTTGTACTGGGATGGAGTATTTCCGCGGTGCTGAAAATCGCCCAAGGTAGTAGTACCGTGGCGATGATTATCGGTGCGGGAATGATGTCCGCGATCATCGGAGAAGCCAAACCGGAATACAATATGGTTTACGTTGCGACCGCAGTGGGCGCCGGATCACTGATGGGCAGCTGGATGAACGACAGCGGGTTTTGGGTGTTCACCAAAATGGGCGGACTGACCGAAGGCGAATCGCTGCGTAGCTGGACACCGCTATTGGCGGTGTTGTCGCTGGTTGGTTTATTGGCCACGCTATTGTTAAGCCAAGTACTTCCATTGAAAGCTAGTTTGTGAGCGTGCCGTCGCTACCCCCCAAGAATCAACTCGATCCGAGTGAACGCGTGCCAAGCCCGAGATTCCTCGGCTGTGCCGCCACACTTGGATCTGTTGTTGTGACGTGCATCCTGCTGTTCTTCAACGCCTCGTTTGTGATGGCATTGCTAACCGCTGCTGAATCCAAATTTCCAATTTGGGCCCAAAACGCCGAAGCGTCTCAGTTCATCCTGTTCACGGTGCCGCTCGTGTTAGTCGTGTTGCAGTGGATGCTGATCGATTACGCCCGCAGCCGATTTCGCCGTTAGGCTCCGTCGATGGAATTGGGTGAGGACCGGCGGCACGAGCGATTACAATAGCCCGAACTTCTCGATCGATCGCAGTGACGTAATCCACCCTTCACACCAAACCGATGTCCGAAACACGTTTGTCAAAACCTCACCGAAGCCGACTCAAACGCGTTGTTGGTGCAGCGATGCGGATCGCCGCCTTTGGCTACGCAACGATCTTGGTCTTCTTGGTCGCCATGGAAACTCGCTTGGTCTATCCCGGTGCGTTCATGAACATCCCGCCGGAATCCGCTGCGGGAGTCGTCTCCGTTGACTATGAATCGGCTGATGGCACCAGGTTGACCGGCCAACTTTACGAACCTCCGAACGCCAAGCACACGCTTGTGTATTACCACGGCAATGGCATCACCGCGGCTCGTGAAAGCACCACCGCCGCTTGGCTCGGCGATCAACTCGGCGCCAATGTTCTCGTCGCTGAATACCGCGGTTTCGACGGGATCGATGGATCGCCCGACGAAGCGGGCGTGATCGCAGATGCATTGGCCGCCCGCGACTTCGCATGCCAGCGATATTCGATTCGTCCCGACCAATTGATCCTGTACGGTCAATCGCTCGGTGGCGGATGCGCCGTCGCCGTTGCAGCCCAAGGTGGTGCGAAACTGCTTGTTCTGGATCGCACATTTGATCGAATGGTCGACGTGGCAGCTGACAAATATCGTTTCATCCCAGTCAATTTGCTGATGCGAAATCAATACGATTCCATCGCTCGTATTCAAAACTATTCGGGACCCTTGGTTCAAATGCATGGCAATGACGACACATTGATTCCGATCCGACACGGCAAACACTTGTACGACGAGTCGCCTTGTTCGCCCAAGCACTTCGTCGAGATTGATGCGATGGGGCACAACGATCCGACACCGCCGTGGGCGTGGGACGAATGCTGTGAGCAAATAGACACCATCTTATCGATTTCCCCTAAACCAGCTTCCTTTCAATGAAAATCTGTCGCCTCGTATTTACCTTCCTGCTGCTGTTGTCCGCGTCATTGGTCGCGAAAGACCCCGCAGCGACGACCTCCGACGCAACCAGCCCACTGTACTCGATGGTCGACGTAGCCAAGCAAGTGCCGACGATGCGTTGGGAAGACCAAAACGGGCCGGTGCATCGCTTGATCTACGAAGGAGAAGCGTACCAAGGACATCCCACCGAAGTGTTTGCGTTCTACGCGTCACCGAGCACGCTGGGCGAGAACGCGACCTCCGCAAACCGAAGCAACAAAACAAAGTATCCTGCCGTCGTACTGATCCACGGTGGCGGCGGGACGGCGTTTGCCGAGTGGGCTTGGCTGTGGGCCAAACGAGGCTATGCCGCCATCGCAATGGATTTGGCCGGTTCACGTCCGATGGATCCGATTTACGATCCGAAAACGGGGACCCCGATCCGCAATCAAGCCGCACGACGCGATACTAGAACGCGTTTGCCGCTCGGCGGACCCGATCAAGGACATGACACCAAATTTGATTCGATCGATGACGATATTTCCGATGACTGGCCCTATCATGCCGCATCCAATGTGCTTCGCGCTCATTCACTGATCCGCTCGTTTGACGAAGTCGATGCCGAACGAACCGCGGTCGCCGGAATTAGCTGGGGTGGATACACGACTTGCTTGGCAGCGTCGCTGGATGATCGCTTCAAGGCCGCCGTACCGGTTTATGGCTGCGGTTTTCTATTCGAAGGTGAATCGGTTCAAAAGCCATCAATCGACAAGCTGGGGGACCGCCGCAATGCCTGGATCCAAGCCTATGATCCCTCCAGCGTGCTGACTCAGTGCCGCGTTCCGATCCTGTTTGTCAACGGAACCAATGACGTTCACTATCCGCTGGACAGTTATCAAAAAAGCTTTGATGCCGTCCCTGGTGAAAAGCAAATGCGAATCGAAGTCAATATGCCGCACGGCCATCTCCAGGGTTGGGCACCGCACGAGATTGGCATCTTTATCGATTCACATTGTCGAGCCGGCGTGCCGCTGGCAACACTTGAAACTCCGGTCGTCGAAGACGACGAAGTGCAAGTTCAATATCAGAGCCAAGTGCCGCTCAAATCAGCGACACTGCACTACACGACCGACACCGGACTGCGATCCAAACGCAAATGGGAAAGCATTCCTGCCAAATTCACCGACGAGATGATCGTCACCGCCAAACCACCCCAGGACGCGAACACGTGGTTCGTGTCCGTTACCGACCAGCGTGACGCAATGGTGACCACGCCCGTTCAGTTTCAAAAACCGACATCAGAGTAGAGGCACATTTTTTGGAACAGGCTTCCCGTAGCATAGGCTTCTAGCCTGTGAATGTTACAGAAGCTACCAGCCTGTCGAGGCAGTTACCACCGAAACTCTTGGCGAGTTTCGCTGCGAGAGTTGCCGATGACAGGCTAGAAGCCTATCCCACATTTAGATCTACTACGCAACGATTTCGCTGATGTCGATCATGTGCAACTGACGTCCCTCATTGTGAGGCGAATCGATCACGACCGACTTGCCGTCGTTGCTGTTTCGCGGATGTGTATCACACCGCCACTCGCCGGTGTATTCCGGCGGTGAATGAAAATGACCGAGCGAAACGACGCGATTCGAAGGCACGTGATACAGATAGGGGTTCTGCGTGCGTGATTCTTTCTGCGGATAAGTGTCATTGAGAATCCACTCGTTATCCGTATTGGGCACGTAGGTATTATGCCCATTCTTTGTCATCACTCCTTCGCCGACGGTTTGAACTTCGTCGCTTTGATCGCGAAACAGATAGAAACCCGATGACTTGCCCGTGGGCTTTGTCCACGCACAAACATGTGACGGATCTCGCCAAATAAAATGGGATGTTTCGCCGGACGGATCGAGGATATAGGGATCGCTTCCGTCCATGCCGACGGTAAACATTCGCGTCGTGAATCGTCCCGCCGGTTCCGCGTCGGGTCCATCACCAGTGCTCTCACGCCATCGATGCAACACAATAAATCGCGAGCTATCGGGGCTGACAAGCAGATGATTAAAGTAGTTCCATTTGTCGGCCAACGATTTGCCTTTGTAGTCGATTCGAGCCGCTGCGGCGAGCGAAAAGATCAACTCCGATTCGCCCGTTTCCATGTTCATCTTCCAGACCCCCGAGTCCTCCGGTGCTCGCAATTGCGAACAAGGATCGGTCAATCCGACGTACCCGTAGCCGGGACGCATCCGCTGGATCCGTGAAAAATCGGCCGTGATCGCCCATTTGCCATCGCCGCTGAGTGCATAAATGGGCCGTGGCAGCGTCCGCAGCTTTTTTGCTTCACATCCATCACTCGGCAGACATGTTGGTCGCCTTGGCGATCATTCCAAACCACTTCGGATGCGGACTGCGGACGCCACTGCAGCATACATCCTTGCTGCCATCCCCACGCACTGCTCTTACCAAGCGGGATCCACTTGTCATTGTCCGCAGTGTCGACCATACCCACACGAATCGTATCGTCGGCGCGCGGCGTGCGATGTTCAAACGCCACTTCGCCGGACAAGACAAAGCGATTGGTCGGATCAAATTCAAGTTTGTCGTAATAGCCGAACCAGTGATTCAGGGGCCCTCGTGTGATTTGCCGTACCGGAGGCAGCGAATCAGCTAAAGCAGAACTAGCCTGATCCGCAGCATGGACTCGGCCCACCGATGCCAACGCGGTGGCCGAAGCCATTGTTTTTAACGCCGTTCGTCTTGAAGATACAAAATTCATTGGAAAGGAATACCTGGTCGTATTTTGAGGCAGGGGAGGGCAGGGCAGGGGGCACGCGTTCACTGACGTTGCATGGATCGCCATTATAGCGGAATCGCAGTCGCCGTTCCGTTGGGGTGGCATGAAAAGTGAATCGGTAATGCTACACTGTGACCGATCGCGAAAAGGTCATTTACTTAAACACAACCCTAATTGATTGATTCTCAAAGGATATAGAGTTATGCCAATTTGCCGATTCCGCGACGCTGAGGGGAACACGCAGTTTGCGATTTATGATGGCTCACGGATTTGTCCGCTCTCCTCGCTAACCGATGCTCCGGTGACCCAAGCGGAACTATTGGCTGGCGGTAGCAAGTGGCTCGCGGAATTGCCCACCCCCACAGAATCACAGTGGCAACCGGCGCCCGATCAACTGTTGCCCCCGATCGACACCCCCGAAAAGGTGATTTGCATTGGTCTGAACTATCGCGACCACGCGATTGAAACCGGTTCCGAGATCCCATCCGAGCCGGTCGTGTTCAATAAGTTCAATACGGCACTCGTCGGGCATGGCGAGGCGATTTGCTTGCCACGTGTTTCCGAGCAAGTCGATTACGAAGCCGAGCTGGTGGTCGTGATCGGCAAATCGGCCAAGCACATCTCCGCCGACGACGCGATGGATTACGTGTATGGCTACACCTGCGGTCACGATGTGTCGGCTCGCGATTGGCAAAAAGGACGCCCCGCCGGCCAATGGTTGCTGGGCAAGAGCTTTGACACGTTCGCTCCGGTCGGCCCCTGTGTTGTGACGGTGGGCGAGTTGGCAGACCCCAGCGATGTGCGGGTGAAAATGCATCTCAATGACGAGGTGGTCCAAAACAGCACCACCGCTCAGCTGATTTTTAATATCAGCGAATTGATTGCGCATCTCACTAAAATCATGACACTCCATCCCGGGGACCTGATTTTCACTGGCACTCCCCCCGGTGTCGGTGCCGCCAGAAAGCCGCCGGTTTTCTTAAAACCAGGCGATGTCTGCAAAGTGGAAATTGATGGCATTGGTACCTTGAGTAACCCATGCGTAGCGGAACAGTAACGCGGTGAATTTGGGACGACGCTAGATCCACGAAAGCTAGCAATCACGATCCGTTTTCTTTCGCTAATCCTCAAGGTCTACCTGACCGATACAATCCTGTATGCGGTGATGGTGAATGCGCGACCCCAGTGATTGCGTGGCAGAGCAACGCGACTTGTCGCAGTTGCTGAGATCCTAAGACTCACCGCCGGACGATTCGCAAATTCGCGTCATTTCGGCATGGGGAGAAAAGCAAACGTGGCTGAGCAGGGTACCGCTGCACTGCCGTCGCCACACTCAGGCGGGGCAATGGATGATCCCACGCCAAGCGAAGGTCCCTTCGTGCGCTGGGTGATGGAATGGGGATCGGCAGTCGTCGATGGCGTAACCACGGTGGGGGACATCGCGATCTTCGCTTGGAAGATGTTTGTTTGGCTGTTCACTCGGCTACCGCGTCGCGGCACGATCTTGCCGAACTTCTATCAAGTCGGGGTGCTCAGTCTGCCTGTCGTCGCCTTGACCGGCACGTTCATTGGCATGGTGTTGGCCGTGAACAGCTATTACCAATTCCACGCCTTTGGGCTCGAGAACCGATTGGGAGTCGTCATCAACACGTCGCTGGTCCGCGAGCTTGGTCCGGTCCTCGCCGCCACCATGCTAGCCGGCCGTGTCGGCAGCGCGATGGCGGCGGTCTTGGGGACGATGCGGGTGACCGAACAAATCGATGCACTGACAACGATGGGTGCCGACCCAATTCACTATCTGGTTGTGCCCCGCTTCTTGGCCTGCATTTTACTAATCCCGGCACTCACAATCATGGCCGATTTCATGGGGATTGTCGGTGGCTATTTTTACAGCGTGGTGATCCTTGGAATTGATCACGCCGCCTACCTGAACCATTCGCGTGAAGGGGTACGCGGTTTTGACCTTTTCAATGGCATCTTCAAAAGTTTCTTCTTCGGCGGTGTGATTGCAATCGTCAGCTGTTACCGAGGATTTAATTGTCAAGCCGGTGCCGAAGGCGTTGGCAAAGCGGCAACCGCGGCGTTCGTCTACTCGTTTGTCTTGATCCTAGCGATCGACTTGGCGCTGAACATCTTCTTGGATGCGTTGTACTTCAAACTCTATCCCGAAGGAGCATCGATCCTGTGAGCTCCGATAACGATTACGAATACGAACTTGACCCTGAACCCAATCCCGATGGCACCTCTGAATCACTGATCGAGGTCGATGATCTGAGCGTGGTGTTTCAGAAGCAAACGATCCTGCAAGACATCAACGTCTCCGTCCTGCGTGGCCAAACGATCGCAGTGATCGGCGAAAGCGGGTGTGGCAAAACGGTTTTCATGAAAACGTTGGTTGGTTTGATCCAACCGACGCAAGGATCGATCTCGTTTGACGGTCGCCGTTTCGACGAAATGAGCATGACCGAGCTGACGCAAACTCGAAAACGATTCGGATTTGTTTTTCAGAACGCAGCGTTGTTCGACAGCATGTCCATTTTTGAGAACGTCGCGTTTCCATTGCGGCAGAACGAAGTCGTGGCGGAAACCGAGGTCCGTGACCGAGTGATGCAACATTTGATGGAAGTCGGATTGCCAAGCGAAGTGGCACGAAAGTATCCAGCCGAATTGTCCGGCGGGATGCGGAAGCGGGTCGGATTGGCGCGTGCGTTGATCTTGGAACCGGAATTGGTCGTGTACGACGAACCAACCACGGGACTTGATCCGATCATGAGCGACGTGATCAACGAATTGATCCTTGAAACGCGGCGGCGCTATCCGGTGACTAGCATTGTCGTCACTCACGACATGCACACCGCTCGCAAAGTTTCGGATCGTGTGTTGATGTTTTACCCTCGTCGCCGACTGGGGCCTCACGAATCGCAAGTGTTATTTGATGGATCGCCAAGCGACCTTGAACACGCCGATGATCGACGCGTTCGCCAATTTGTCCGAGGCGAAGCGGGTGAACGATTGAAGGAGATGTCGCTGCAAAGCGAAGGCTAAGAAAATATCATGGATGACAATAAACTGCGGTTCGGCGTCGGCGTGTTGGTCGTGTCGGCGATCGGCATCGGCATCATTTTGACGTTCTTGTTCGGCGCGTTCCCCAACGTGCTGAATCAAGACTACACGCTGTTGGTCGAGTTCCCATCGGCCGAAGGGGTCAGCCCCAATACTCCGGTGCTTCGCGATGGAGTGCGGATTGGCCGCGTTGATGAGATCTCGCTGATCCCCGGAAGGGGGAGTCCTAGTGTCGTTGGCGATGGACAGCACCAAGCCAATCGACCGCCACTACATCCCCACAATCGGGAACAGCTCGCTTGTGACCGGTGACGCCGCGATTGAATTCGTGCGAGCGAGCGAAGAGGAACTCGAAAAAGCTTTGGGGGGAAAGATGGAATTAGTGAGCGCTCGCTTTGCCCACGAAGACTACCTGGATTACGGCAGAAAATCCAAAAATCCTCTTAACACGCTGTACAGCATGGAAGACCAGATGCTCGAGACAATGGAATCGATCCGCAAGGCGGGCGATTCGATTGCCTTGGCCGGTGACAACGTCAACCAGCTTGCTGTCGAAGTCAAAAACACGGTGGGTGGAGCCGATCAAAATATGGATCGCTTGGCTCAAGAAGCGGTCGAGACGCTCGAAGAATTCCAAGGTGCGATCCGAGATGTGCGAAAAACCGTGGGCAACCCTTTGATCCAAGAAAACATTGAACGTTCGATGGCCCAGTTGCCGGAACTGCTGATGAATGCTCAAAAGACACTCGACAGCACCAGAGAAACATTCGAGAGTTTCCGACGCGTTGGCGATCGCTTCGAACGCGTTGGCGCCACTGCGGAAGATACCCTTGCCACGGCGCAGCGCTCCGTTGCAAGCTTTGATCGCACGATGCAGAACGTCGAAAAATTCACTGAACCTCTCGGTCAGCGTGGCGGTGAACTGGTCGAACAGGTGCTACGAACTCTGGCAAGTGCCGACGTTGCGCTGGCGGAACTCGAAACGCTGGGCCGAGCGGTCAACAACAGCGATGGGTCATTTAAACGGTTTCTCGAAGATGACGAAATCTATTGGCAAGTTCGCCGCACGATCGAAAACATCGAACAGGCTTCGGCACGCATCCGCCCGATCATGGATGACGTTCGCATCTTTAGCGACAAAATTGCACGTGACCCTCGTGAACTCGGCGTTCGCGGCGCCCTGTCCAAACGTCCCTCCGGTGCAGGGTTTAAATAACGAATGAGCGGGCTTCCGCATGTTCGAAGAAGTGGGATTCGCTTCCTCTTTGGGGAGGTCAGAGTCGACGGTAGCCGGCTCGCCGGTGGGGCCTCGCAGTGTTAGTGAGTGGACGGTGCAAGAAAGAAGCAACCACCCTCCCCGAAAATCTCGCTGATGGCTCGCTTTTCGACCCTCCCAACGCAAGCTGGGAGGGTGAAGCAATTCAAAACGGCAGGGCAGGGCAACGCTATCGTTTCAAAGCTTCGCTCAAAAACTGGTGCACCGCGGCAGCCGGTTGATAGCCTGTACGATGTCCTACAATCTTGCCTTCTGGGACCCCGATCAGTGTGGTGGGATACGCGGAAACATCAATGCGTCCGAGCGTCGCTTGGTTCTCTTGCGGTGTTAACAGGATGGCGACGAAGTCTTGCGAGACACGCTGCTCGACCGTTTCATCGCACCACGTATCCCGTTTCATCGCATCGCAATAAACGCAGTGATCGGTCGAGATATAGATGACCATGGGAACGTTGCGACGGCGTGCTTCCTGCCACCCCGCACGCAGCGTGCGGTGCCATGTCAAGCGAGGCTTTGCGGAGTGGCTTAAAGGGGCCACCCCGGTATAAGTCGGCATCTCAGCCTCGGCGTTCCTTGCCTGACAGGCCACTGTCATGATTGCAATCAATGCAACTGCCAAACCCATCATAGGCTTGGTAAAAACCATGATTCGTTTCATGGCGGTTTCTCCGAAAAGAAATGGGAAGATTTTGAAAAGCAGTCTCCATTAGGCGAGGCAGACTAAATACCCCAAACCCCAAAGGCAACACTCATCCCCCACCAGAACTCCAAAAACGCCCCAATTTCACCAACGCAGTGAACGCCAAACAGGCGGTTTCGAGCGGAAAAGGAGGGATATTTCTTTTCGCAAACTTGTTCTCTGGGCTTCTGGCACTGAAACCCCGTCACCGATAGTCCCGGTTGTGCATGGGGACCGTGGCTAGCGGGCTGTTGATTTAATGAAGTATCGTCCGTTATTGGTGTATTCGACGGACTAGGAACTCCGTCGTACCGCCAAATCAACAGCCTACTAGCAAGACGGCTAACGTACCGAAAGACTGCTTCCTACCTGCTTAGAAGCCTGCGGAGTGAGTTCAGAAAATCGGGTTTGCATCGGCCCGATTCGAAATCGGATTAGAAATCCGTTGAAATACTTTCTCGCGAGGCGCGGGTGCCAAGTGCTCCCCACAATCCATACGGGCTTTTCGATCCCTCCGGAACCGCACTATTGGTTCCGCCGCTGAGGGCCTTGCAATAAACGCAGGGTGAATTTGAATTCCCGGCTTCGATCGAATCGGTAATGAACTTCACCGCGCCGTCGGCCATCAAAACGTGCACGCCGCCTTGATGCCGACTGCTTGCCGGGGCGACCCCATAGGTATCCGAGTGACCCACCAAACAAATTTCCGAATTTGGCGACAGGATTGTATTGAATTGTGATTGCAACGTGTGAAAGTCGGCCCAGCGATAGCCTCGCTCGGAAACGGCACCATACACCTTTGCATTACTTGTCCAAAACTGGGGCCGTGCCACATCGATGTAGCCAAGATCAAAACAGCGTTTGGGATTATTCGCCACTTTGAAAAAGCCGCCCTTGGCATTGGAAAACCCCACCGATCGATTATCGCGATCACCTAGCCCCGTCATGATTTCTCCGACTGCGATCGTACTGGACAAACCGTCGATGAAGTCACGGAATCTGACTTTTTTGCGCGGTACAAATGCGCCTCGCAAACCACAGCGAGCACGCTTCTTTGCGATGGGGTCGGTGTTGTACAACCAACGCGATCCGTTCCAAACCGTGACCCCATGTTCGGCATCGTAGAAACCGTCGCCGGTACAGGCGGCATAGTTTGTTCGGCCCAAAGCGGGCACACCACGGCCTGGATCGCTGGGGCAGCGGAACGTCGAAATCTCGGTTGCCCATGGTGGATAGTTTCCGTTCCAAGGCCGAGGCCCAAAGGCAGGCCAAATGTCACCATCGGGTTCTTCCAACGGTTCGCTCATCTGTTCCCACAACGCTTGTTGCTCGACAAACGGCAACAACCCGACCAAATAGGTCAGTTCGAGGCGTGTAAACGCAGAACCATCTTTTTTATCCGCAAGCTTGGTGCTGTTGGTGTTTTCGTTGGTGGGTCCGACGCCGTGAATCGGCAGTTGATGATAGGACGAATGATAGTTGTGCAGCCCCAGCCCAATTTGCTTGACGTTGTTACTGCAACTCATCCGCCGTGCTGCCTCGCGAGCCGCCTGGACCGCAGGCAGCAACAATCCGACTAACACGCCGATGATCGCGATGACCACCAGCAATTCGACCAGGGTAAAGGCGAGTGAAACGCGAGAAGAGACTCGTGGCGTCATGGCGGTTCTTTCCACAGGATCCCGCTCAAATCCAACCTCGCGATGTTTTTCAACCTCGCGTTACATGACCGACCACGTTGTCCACGCGAATTCGCCGGAGCCGTGAAAGCCGATCAGCAATAAGGAGTATGGCAACAAGCCGCAACGTCGTGCTGGCTTCCTTACGGTTCGCGTTCCGCCTCAGACGCTAATTCTTCTTCGGCCGCCTGAGCCATGATCTCGTCGTAAGAATACTCGTCACTTTCTTTGACCACGCCATCGCGTGACTGCCCACAACCTGTCGCAAGACAGAGCGTGCCGGAAATCGCCAGCAAGACCATCCCCGTACGAAGGACCGCATGGACGACTGTGCGAAGGACCGTTATCGACGCCCCACGCTGTGGCTGGGCGAAAGAAGAGTGCGAGAGTGATACACGTCGCAGAAGACTCATCCGCTGCCCCCGGGGTTGCAAGCTGAGTGAGTAGGGTGATGAGAGACTAGAACAAAAGTACCCTTGTTGTATCGCGACCGACACTACATTGCCAGTTTTTTGCGGCTAAGTTTCCCAACAAAACCATGCTGCGGAGTTACGTTAAACGAAGTTCTATTCGCAGCAGACGTGCTTGGGTGTCGAAATGTTCGGAAATGGAAACGAACCGTCACTCGCTTTTCTTTCTGCCGAACAATAAGCCCCATCTAAACAAGTATGACGGCCCTTCCGGGCCGTCGTTGCGTTAGAGCCCCAACGCCTGAGTGACCAAAGTTTGAATTGGCGATATCGCGGACTTCGTCACATAGAGACGGTCACCCGGTTTCAGCGCGTAATCGGACTCGGGCAGAACGACCGTATGACTGTCGTTCATTTGAACTTCCATTCGAATGCCCCCGATGGCCTGCGGCGAGCTTCGATAGAGAACGGCATTGACCGCCCCGAGTTTCTGCAACACCCCGGTCTGTTTCAGCAGGTTGCTAACAAAAACCGATCGGCCGCTTGACTCGGGCGGCAACGGCAACACGCGAACGGGTTCATCATGGTCGACGGCAACTTGCAGGACGATGGAGTTTTCCGCCTGGGCTTGGCGAACTTTCTGGTACACGACCGAATCCATCGTTTCGTCGAGTTCGCGGTACCCGCCCGCTATTCCGGCTGGCACATAATTGGCGCCGGGTTCGCCGGGACTGAAGCCGGGCAAATTGAATGCGGAACATCCCACGCTCGATCCCATCACCAAAATTCCAAGCACGAGAGCCGAGGCTAAACTCGCCGAGGAAGGGAGGACCAAGCCCACACAGCAGTCGCTTTTGGGGGATGGGCACATGAAATGTCTCACTAGCAAGGGGCCGATTGTTAAACTTTGCCGGTTAGGTCAGATAAACCATCCCATCGACATTTCAGAACCAAAACATCATTAAAAACCGAAAAGTCATAAAATTCGCTGAAGAACCGGCCAAGAAATGCTGTTTCCTGCTTCACGTGGGGACCATCGATCGCTATAGTGCCGGGCTTCCCAGAACTTGAAATTTTGCTTTTTACCACGCTAAGTGGCGGAGAAGATCGATGGCACGGCAATGTGAAACGTGCGGTAAGAGCGTCCAAATGGGCAACCGAATCGAAACACGTGGTAAGGCCAAATACCTTGGTGGTGTTGGTACGAAGATCACCGGATGTACACGCCGGAAATTCGTCCCGAACCTCCAGAAAGTGCATGTCACCATGCCTAATGGCCAAAACAAGACAATGCGAATTTGCGTTCAATGCATCCGCAGTGGCGCAGTCCGCAAGACGGTAAAGACCAAGCCGTTTGACGTTAGTGGCGCCAAGAAATAGTGCGTCCTTAGCGTGTGACGGGCGGTTAAACCCAATCACGAGGAAAATCGATGGCCCTCTCTGCGGATGATGTTCGGCGACTAGCAATGCTTGCGCGTCTTGAGCTTTCCGAGGATGAAGTCAATGCGATCGGGCCCCAGATCACTAAGATCTTGGGGTTCGTTGAGCAATTGTCTGAACTGGACACCGAGGACATCGAACCGATGACAACGGCGCTGGACGTCGATAATCGCTGGCGCGCCGACGAATTAAAGCCGAGCTTGACGAACGACCAAGCCCTGCAAAACGCTCCAGCACGTGACGACAACTGCTTCCTTGTTCCTCCCGTTCTTGGCACCGCCGGAGCGAAGAGCTAAGGATGCTGGGCTTGGCCGATCCGCTTCAGTTCGGATTTGAGAGCCTACTGCCCCCTTTGCTCGCAATCATTCTTGCGATTGCGACACGTCAAGTTGTCCTTCCCCTCGCAGCGGGTGTCTTTTCCGGTGCGGTGCTGCTTGCGCGCGCTGACGCTGAAAAATCACTCATCGATTCGTTTGTCATTTTTGCCAACGCAATTGACGCCAGCCTTCGCGACTTTGACCACCTGCAAACTCTCGCGTTCACGCTTTTGTTGGGCGCAATGGTCGGTGTGATGGAAATCGGCGGGGGAATCGAAGCACTGATCAGGAAGCTCTCGCGTTGGATTCGATCGCGACGAAGCGCCCAAGCGATGATTTCGCTCAGTGGATTGGCGATTTTCTTTGACGACTACGCCAACACGCTGCTGATTGGCGGCACGATGCGGTCCACAGCGGATCGTTTTGGGTTGTCGCGGGCAAAATTAGCCTACCTCGTCGACAGCACCGCGGCGCCGGTCGCAGGACTTTCGCTCGTCAGCACCTGGGCGGCAATCGAAATCAGCTACATGAGCGAGGGGCTTGCCGACGCAGGCATTACCGCTCCATCGGCGGGGTTCGCACTGTTTATCCAGTCGATTCCGTACCGTTTCTACCCGATCCTAGCGATCGTGATGGTGTTTTTGATCTCAATCACCGGACGCGATTTCGGAGCGATGAAACGAGCCGAAGAAACATCGGCAAACCGCTCCCCAAACCCCGCCATTCCGGACGAGGAAACAGCACCCCCGCGGCCTCCCTTACTTTGGCTTGCGGCGGTGCTGCCGATCGTGAGCTGCGTCGCGGCACTGGGCACGACGTTAGTCGTGACGGGCTGGCAACCAGATTTGAACGTCGCGTCGGCCGGCGTGCTGCAAACCACGATTG
>NZ_ANOG01000004.1 GCF_000346295.1 Rhodopirellula maiorica SM1
GCGAGGCGGAGCCTCGATGACAGTGCGTTCCAAGGCGGGAGCCTTGGAACGAGTGATTTTTACGAACTCAACTGGTTCCCAGGCTCCCTGCCTGGGAACCCCTGAACCGCAGGCTCCTGCCTGCCGAACAACAGCCGCCGCGAGGCGGGAGCCTCCGAGGGCAGTGCGTTCCAAGGCAGGAGCCTTGGAACGAGTGATTTTATGAATTCATGTCAATTTCGATTCGCCCATCGATCGCACGCACCGAGTACGTTTTTTGCAGCGGTTGGCGGTTGATGGTTTGAATCCCCGTCGACAACTCATATTGCCAACCGTGCCAGGGGCAGGTCACGCAACCGGCGGCGACATGGCCCTGGGCGATCGGACCGCCCTGATGGGCACACATTCCGTCCATTGCATACCATTGGCCGTCGTCGTGAAAAACCGCGATCAGCGTGCCTTCGACCAAGACCTCGATTGCATGGCCTTCGACACAATCTTCTTCGGCCGCAACATCGACCCAGTTCTGCACGTGATTTGGCATCCGATCAGCCTCCATTTTCGTAGGGGTGCGGTAACGCTCGGGGGGACGGAAAGTCTAGCGGACTGAGGGCGAAAGCGGGTCGTTTGCGTAGGCGACATAGCCCATTATCAACGATCCGAATCAAACGTTACAATTAACCGCAATCTTAGGTAACCCATGGAAACGCCCCCACGGAGCAATTGTTGCGATGGATTTCAGAAACCACGTTGATTCGATCCGAGCCCGCCTTGACGTCGGCTATCAGCGTCTTGGCATGATGGCGATGCTGATGGCGTTGGCGGCAGTGAACACCGCGTTTGCCGATACGCCCACGGACTCAAAACCCCAGCATCCCAACTCGACGGAAAGCCACAGCCCCGTGCCGAAAAAAGTAATCGAACTCGAAGGAATCTCCGAATACGTACTCGACAACGGAGTACGCGTTCTGTTGTTTCCCGACGACAGCAAAGAGGTGGTCACGGTCAACATGACACTGTTTGTTGGGTCGCGACACGAAGGTTATGGCGAAGCCGGTATGGCTCACCTGTTGGAACATATGCTGTTCAAAGGAACGCCGACCTTTCCCGAAGTCCCCAAAGCACTAACCGATCGCGGGGCTCGCTTTAACGGCACGACTTGGCTAGACCGCACTAATTACTACGAAACGCTTCCTGCCAGCGACGAGAATCTTCGCTTCGCACTGGAACTCGAATCCGATCGACTGCTGAACAGCTTTGTCCGTGGCGAGGACTTGGCGAGCGAAATGACGGTCGTCCGCAACGAATTTGAACGCGGCGAAAATTCGCCCATACGCGTGTTGATGCAGCGAATGCAATCGGCTGCGTACGATTGGCACAATTACGGTCAATCGACCATCGGCAACCGCAGCGACATCGAGCGTGTGCCTGTGGTAAAGCTTCGCCAGTTCTACAAAAAGTACTATCGGCCTGATAATGTAATGCTGATTGTGGCAGGCAAGTTCGATCCCGATTTCGCATTGCAACAGATTCAAGAAACGTTTGGTGCTCTGAAATCGCCCGACACTCCGATCGACCAAACCTACACGACCGAGCCACCCCAGGATGGCGAACGAACCGTCGTGCTGCGACGCGTGGGTGATGTCCAATACGTCGGTTCGGCGTACCACATTCCTTCGGGCAGCCACGAAGACTACGCGGCGATGAAAGCCCTCGTCTATGTCCTCGGCGATGAACCAAGCGGCCGATTGTATAAACAAATGGTCGAAACCGAGATCGCCAGCAACGTGTTTACGCTGGCGTACGGATTGACCGAGCCTGGCATGTTCATGGCAATCGCCGAGATCCCCAAAGCGAACTCAATTGAACAAGCACGCCAAACGCTGTTGGATGTCATCGAGAAATCGTTGTCGGAAAATCCGATCACCGAACAGGAAGTCGAACGCGCCCGGCAGCAAATCCTGAAAGAACGCGAACTGGCGTCGTCCGATACCGACAAGATCGCAGTCGCACTGAGCGATTGGGCCGCGCAAGGCGATTGGCGTCTGTACCTGTTGTACCGAGACCGGATCGAAAAATTGACGGTAGAGCAGGTTCAACAGGCTGCCGAGCGTTACTTTGTTCGCAATAACCGCACCGTCGGATTGTTCATCCCGAGCGAAGAATCGCAACGTGTCTCGATCCCCGAATCGCCGAACTTGGCCGAGCTATTCAAGGATTACGAAGGACGCGAAGCGATCGCGGCGGGCGAAATGATCGATCCGTCCCCCCTGGCCATCGAAGAACGTACCGAGCGTGGCGATCTGGTTGGCGGTATTCGCTATGCGATGCTGCCCAAGAAGACTCGCGGCGGGGCGGTCACGCTAAACATGACGTTCCGCTTCGGAACCGGCGACACGCTGAAAGGCAAAGTGGGTGCGGCGGAACTGCTGGGGATGTTGATGTCCAAGGGCACCAAGCAGCTCGATTACCAAGAATTCCAAGACGAATTGACCCGTCTGCGTGCTGAATTGACGATGAACAGCACCGTTGGGTTGCTGCAGCTTCAAGTCAAAACGAAACGAGAATTCTTGCCCGAGGTGGTGGAACTGCTTGGCGATGTCTTGCGTCAACCACGATTGTCGGCCGACGAACTCGAAGTCATTCGCCGCCAAGTGGTGACCAGTTTGCAGCAGAGCGAAAATGAACCGCAAGCCCTTGCGCCGCTCTCGGTACGCAAACGGTTGTCCCCTTACGACCCCGATCATGTGCTGTACGTGCAATCGATCGACGAGCAAGTTGAGATGTACAAGAACGTCACAGCAGAACAGATCCAACAACTGCACGCGAACTTTCTTGGCAACCAAGCGGGCGAAGTCGCCGCGGTCGGTGATTTTGATGCTGAAGAGCTAAAGTCGATGCTCTCGAACGAACTTGCCGATTGGAAAGTCGCCGAGCCGTATGTCCGCGTCGATCGCGATCCTCATCCTGGCATCGAAGGTTCGCTCGAACTAATTGAAACGCCGGATAAAGCGAATGCGTTTTTCTACTCCAGCGAGCAGTACGAACTGAGTGATGCGGATCCATCGTACGCATCACTTGTGCTGGGCAACTTCATCCTCGGCGGCGGCAGCCTCAGCAGCCGATTGGCCGATCGCGTGCGTCAACAAGAAGGATTGTCCTACGGCGTGCGAAGCAGTGTGACCGCGCGAGCTCGAGATAATCGCGTGGACTTTACCCTCTATGCGATCACCAACCCGGCCAATCGCGAGAAGTTGATCCGGGTGATCCGTGAAGAGATCGATCGGATTCGCAAAGACGGTATCACCGCGGACGAACTTGCCAAAGCCAAAGAGGCCTACCTGCAGCGTAACCGAGTGAGCCGCGCGGATGATTCATCCCTTGCATCGGATTTGCTCAGTTCGCTGTTCAACGAACGAACGTTGGCATACGAAGCCGAACACGAGTCGCAGATTCAAGCGGCAACGCTCGAATCGGTCAACGAAGCGATCCAAAACTACATCCAGCCCGAGAAGCTGGTGATGGCGATCGCAGGCGACTTCGCAAACGTCAAAGAAGGCGAAGCGGCGCAGTAGCAACCGTGATTCGAGGTAGCGAAACTCGCCAAGAGTTTCGTCCGCCCCTGAATGCCCGAAAGTCTTGAATGCCCGAAAGTCTTGACGGCGCGTCATGAGCCGCTCGCGCGTGAGAGAACGTCCGGCTTAGGGTGACTCTAACAACTCGCATTCGTTCTTTCTTTAAGGCCGGAGGCCGGTACAATTCATGCCGGTGGTGTTAACCACCGGTTTGGAATGCAGCAAATCCAAGGCCGGAGGCCGACACATTTACTCAGTCGTTGTGTCGGCCTCTGGCCTTTGCAGCTCATTCGCTACATCGGCAGAGGATGTATCGGCCTCTGGCCTAAGCCGGACGTTCTCGTAAGCGGCCGGGTATCAAGAGCGGCCATCACGCTTAAGCGACGGGGTCTGACGCTTCACCCGGTGCCTTACGGCCCGCGGCTCATTAAATCGACAAGCCGTTCACGGCTTTCGCTACCGCTGCCAAGTCGCGGCGGGCTGTTGGGCGATCTTGGCTTTCGATTCACGCAGCGTGTGACGGTAATAGCTTTCTAAACACAGCGTTGCCATCGACGTGGTGTAGATCGATCCGCCGTAGCCGCCCCACACGCTTTCGGTCGGCCATTGTCCATCGGGCAACTGAGTCGACAACAATCGCGACTGCAGCGCCCGGTTCCACTCTTCCCACGCCTCATCTTGTAATTGATGCAGCGCAAGCGTGGCGTAGTACCAATAGTAATAGTTGTCTTGCCCGACGCCGGGTTTCTGTTGCAACAGAGCCATTTCGGCTTCGTCGATCTCGGCTTGAGGCACAGTTTGCCCGATCAACAATCGAGTCGCCAGCGCCTCGGCGGTCATCGTGCGACTCGGTGCCTCGCCCCCGCGATAGCTGGCCAAGCCTCCGGCGCGTCCCGATCGAACACTGCGCAAGAACCGTTCCATTCCGCGAACCGCGGCATCGCTGGGTTGAATCCCTGCTCGGCTGCCGGCATCCAACACCATCGCTTGCCATCCGAGCTGGCTCAAATCTCCGGTGTCGCCCTTGGTATATCGCCATCCGCCAGTGCCTGAATGCTGCATGCTTTGCGTGTACTGCATCGCTCGCTTCGCCGATTGGATTGCCGATGCGTCGCGAGTGATTGCGGCGGCTTCACACATCGCTAGCGCCGCCATCCCATGGGCGTACGTCGCCGCGTAAACCGATGCGTTGCCCGAGAGAGATCCGTCAGGCTTCTGATTTTGAATCAAGTAGGCTAATCCGCGGTAGACGTTGTCCGCATACTCGCCTTGCTGATGCGTTTGCCCGGCCCCCATCAGCGACAACAACGCCAATCCGGTCAGTGCCGTCTCAGCTCGCGCCCCCGCACCGCCACGGTTCATTCCCAGCGGCTGTCGCTCTTTTCCTGCCCCGCTCGCCCGCGGATCCCAAGCCCCGTCGGGACGCTGATTTATGGTCAAATATTTAAGTGCAGCTGCGACAGCGGCCTCGGTTTCCAAATTGCCGCCGGTTTCGATCAGTGCTTCGGTTTTGGCTCGTCCCACACGATTGGCGAAATCATTTTCCTCGGCTCCCGCGACAAGCGAACGTTCTGCAGTCGATGCCGAAACGGGCACGGCTTCGACGTGACGCGGAGCGGGCTCGGCGCGGGCAACCGCGGGTTGCGTCGCGGTTTCGGATGGCGGTTCGGATGGCGGTTCCACCGCGGGTGCATTCACCGGTGCCTGGACCACCTCTGTCACCTCCGGCGTTTCCGGCTGTGGTTCGAACAACTTTTGAAAGTCGGCGTCCAAGCTATCCATCATCGAATCGATGGCCGTCGTCGACTCGGCGGCAAGCGATGGGGGAACGAGTGATGGCGGCGTCTCGGTTTCGCTTGGCACATCCGCCAACGGCGTTTCGCTTTCATCGCTCTCCGCTTGCACGGTTTCATCCAACTCAGGTTCGACCAGCGAGTCGGCCAAATCGGAAACCGGCAGCGGGGCGATTGCGGGTTGGTCGGCCGCCTGGGAATGATCCTCGGCTTGCATCTCGGGATCAAACGACGAAAATTCGATGTCTTGGATCCCGATCGTATCATCCGATTCCGGGTGGCTTTCCGCAGCCCCGCCAGCGGGTTTGGGCAGGTACGGCACCAAAACCAGAAGGATCAAATGCAGCACGACCGAGCCGATCAAGCAAATGATTCCCGCTTGGCGGCCTTGCCGTTTTTGTCGCCGAAACAACCAAATCGTCACCAGCAACAGCGTCACCGCCACTGCTGCGACGGCGTACACCAACCGTCGATCCGCCCACAGCGAATACGAGGTTTGCAGCGCGATAAGCGATCGGTTTAACGATAGGGAAAGCACGTCATCACCGTCGAGGAATCGAAGTCTCAGTCTTTGCTTTCATATGGGAGAAAAGAGTTTGTCTGATGCGGGAACCGCCATGACAAACCGTCGTTCCCACCGATTGCTTAGCGGCGGGTGCTTTTTGCCGACAATCCGACTTGTTGGACCCCACTGCTGCGAACCGCATGCAACACTTCGGCCACTTGTTGAAAAGAGCTTTCGCCATCGCCGCGGACCGCGACTTTCAGTGCCGGATAATTTGCGTGTTGATTGCGGAGCGTCTCTGAGAGCTGCGCAATCGTCACCGGCGTTTCGTCGAGCGTCAGTGAACCATCATTGGCCACGACGACGACCCGCTCGTCAGGCACTCGCGTCATCGAACGCAGATCGCCCACCGAGGGGACATTCACATTAATTCGGCTTTCTGCCTCGCTAAATTTACTGCCGACCATAAAAAAGATGATCAGCAAAAAGACGACATCGATCATCGGCGTCAAATTGATCGTCGCGTCCTCGGCTCGTTCACGTCGAATTGCCATAATTTCACTCGTCTCCGTAGGATAGGCTTCCAGCCTGTCATCGCCTCCGTAGGATAGGCTTCCAGCCTGTCATCAGCATCAGTTCCCTTGTCCAAAGCCTCAGGACATCGTGCCGTTTTCTATTGTCCGTTCCATTCACAGCGGCCAATAGTTTACTGTCGTAGTGGATGAGGTAACGAGTCCTGCAGCATGGGACTCGTTGCCTCGTCCACTACCGATGTTTCACGCCGCTATGCCGCACGTCGTTTGCGTTGCGGACGTGCGTTGCCTGAGTTCTCGAGTCCCTCGGCCGAAATGCAATCGACCACGCGTTGGCACAATTTGTCGATCTCGCCCAAGTAGCGATCGCTCTTGCTACTGAAATACATGTAAGCCAAATAAGCCGGAATGGCGACCATCAATCCACCCGCCGTGGTCATCAGGGCGGTACTGATCCCGGACGCCAACATCTCGGGTCGGCCAATCGATTCCTGCGAACTGATCGTCTCGAACGCCTCGATCATCCCCAGCACGGTGCCCAACAACCCTAGCAGCGGCGCCACGTTGCTGATCGCGTGAAACACACGAACGAAACGTCGCAGCCCATCGGCTACTCGGTCGCCCGCGTCCATCACCGCTTGTTCAATTTCGAACATCGGACGCCCCCAACGACGCACCGCCGCCTGGAACACCTCTGCCACAGGGCAATCGAACTCTTCGCAAATCTCGGTTGCCTCTTCGTAGCTCAATTGGCCATCTTCGACACACTCAGTGAACCGGCGAACAAACGGGCGTGGGATTACGCGACCTCGTCGTAGCGCGACCAAACGCTCGAGCGATAATGCAAATACAACCAACGAACAAAACGCCAACGGCAACATCAACCAACCGCCCTCGGCGAATTTGCCCAATATGCCTGGCAGTTGCCACCCCGCACCGGCGTCCGCTTCTGCATCCGCCGCGGCCAATTCGGGATCGGACACGGCATCGGCGGGTGGTTGTGCCGACGGAATCGCGGTCGACGCCGGTATCGTGGGAATCCCGCTATTAAACTGTGCTGGCGCAGGTTGAAAGTTGTTTTGCCCGTAGCCGTTCTGCTGAAAATTCTGCTGTGGATATTGAGCCGTCGCCAATTCCAAGTGAGTCATCCACCACAGCGAACCGACCCCCAACACAATCAGGGGAGCGACACGCGATACCAGTCCAGCGACATGGGTCGGTTTTCGTTCGCGCAGGCGAGTCCTCGGGTGTGAGGGGGCTGGGTTAGGAGTGCTGGGTTTGCGATCGCTCATCGTCGTAACGTTTTGTTCGGTGTGTTCGATGGTGACCCGGGGTTGGTCGGCGTCGTACCGTCACTGGGCGACAACGCGGCAAGCCGACGACTGGCTAAAACAGCGAACTCGCTATCCCCATGTCGGCTAACTAGAGTCGAATAACAAACCGCGGCGTCCCGTGTCCTCCCCAATTGTTCAAAAGATTTCCCAGCCTGGATCAACGACGCAACCACCCATGATCCGTCGGGATCAATCCCCGCGACCCCTCGATAGGCCTCGATCGCTTCGACATATTTCTGCTGCAAGTAATAGGTTTCGCCGATCATCCACTGTGCCCTACCACGCAGTGATGCGTCGACTTGGCTACTGCGAACGACCGATTCCAGATCGCTGCGGGCTTCATCAAATCGCAACCGGCGAATGCCAAGCTCGGCCGACAACATCGCGACCAAGGCGGTTCGATAGCGATCGTCGCGCGCTGCCTGGGTCGCGGCTTCGACTCGACGAGTCGCCCGATCCACTTCGCCGATCGACACTTCGGTTTCAGCACAACGCAGCAGCGTGGCAAAATCGTCCACGCCACGTTCGTCGACCACATGACACCACCAATCGTGTGCTTCGGGTCGGCGCCCCGTTTGCATCAACGCTTCGGCAAACAACCGCTCCATCGTGATCGTACGAGTCGGATCGTCTTGCGTGGGCGAAGTCGATTGCGATGCCAACGCCAACATCGACCAACGCTCGTGTCGCCCCGCCCAGCGGCAAGCCGACTCGCGTGATTTTGCTTGAATCACCAATGGTTTCGGCGGCGACAACAGAAACATCGCCAACCGTTCCGCGTCGGCTGCGACCGGCAACTGACTCAGTAAATCCGCAGTGGTTTGACCTGTCTGGTCGATAACGCCGAGTCGCTCGACCAACCGATCCCATGCATTGGAATCTCCCTGCGCCGCAGCGATCCGAATCGCAATCGCGGTCATCGTGGGCGTTAATTGGTCGACATCACGCTTCAGCACCAATCTTCGTAGCGGTTCGGGGATTCTGTCGATTTCGACCACCCCAAATTGGTTCAACACATCTTTAGCTGCATCCGAATCAGGCCATCGGTTAAACAATTCGATGATCATCGCCTCGGCCTCTTCGTCGCGACCGACCTGTTTCAAACACGCAATCCCCGCTTGCAACGCGCGAGACGCGTCCGGGTGCTCTGGATAGGCGTTTAGAAACGCGATCATTTGATCCGCCGCCTCCCCCATCCGTTGGCCGGACATCGCGACCGCCCACGCGGCGCCCAACATCGCCGTGGCCTTCTGAGCCGGAGCGGCGTGATCGGCAGCCAGACTGTAGGCGTTTTCCGCAGTGACGAGGTCTTGTTGGGTCAGCGAATCCCGTCCAATTCGCAAGCAAAGATCGACCGCAAGTGGTGCTTGTTCGGCAGTGATTCCCGACTCGGCCGCAAAGGCTCTCTTGAGCGTCTCGGTAGCGACATCCAACTTTCCAGCGTGAACAAACAATGACGCCGCAGCGAGCCGAACTAAAACCACGGTTGCCGGCGGTAATGTCTTGCTCGCAGGCCGCTGGAGTGCTGAATTGGCACGCGTAAAAAACTCAGTTGCAGCCGCGATGTCCCCTGCGTTTTGGAACGCGCGGCCGATCTGAGCCAACGGCAAGGTGAGATCGATGTCCGTCGTGGGTTGTTTCTCAAATTGCTGATCCAATTTCCGGGCGACTTGTGCCGCTTCGGCGAGTTTCCCCGCCGCGAAGTGCTCTTGAATCAGCGAATACATCTGTTGGGGGGACAAAATTCCAGATTCTGTGCCTGGTTCGGTCTCGCCCGCGTTCGAATGGGAGCCGTCAAGCTGCTGCGACACCCCCACTGTGGGTGCAGTCAAGAACACACCGATAGCGAAAACGATCATCGTGATGATCGATTGGGGCGTGATTCGTGGTGGCCAATCCGTCGGCAACTCAAAAATTCCTTCGTTTGACATTCGTGTCGAGTGATTTCTCTACATCTTCTCAAATACCCCAAACTGTGGATTTGCCGCAATCCCGGCTTCTCGCCGGCGATTTGTCAGTTCTGTGGCTGAAAAGCTTCAAAAACAGAGCTAGGCTCACCCGGTTCTTTCATCTACTCTGTAATATGCGGTAAATAAGCTGTATTTCGTATTTCACGGTCCTAGTTCTCTGGCCTCTCCCTCCTGATCCCGAGCAAAAAACTCTTCGCATGCTGAAAGCACTCGAACTGGCCGGGTTCAAAAGTTTTGCCGATCGGACCCGCTTTGATTTTCCCGAAGGGATTACGGTTGTCGTTGGCCCCAACGGCTCGGGCAAATCAAATATCGTCGACGCTATCAAATGGGTTTTGGGATCGCAGAGCGCCAAGAGCCTGCGGGGCAAGGATATGTCCGATGTGATCTTCAAAGGATCACAGACCCGCGGTCCGGCGGCGTCGGCCGAAGCGACGATCGTGTTCGATAATGCCGACGGCTCGCTGCCTGTGGACGCTCCAGAAGTCCACGTCACCCGCCGCGTCTATCGCAGTGGCGAAGCCGAATACTTGATCAACAACCAAGCCGTCCGGCTGAAAGACGTCAAAGCTCTGATCCGCGGCACCGGAATCGGGATCGACGCGTACAGTTTGATCGAACAGGGCAAAGTCGACCGCATGCTGCAGGCGAATGCCAAAGATCGCCGGGCGATTTTCGAAGAAGCTGCCGGGATCAGTCGCTTCAAAGCCAAAAAAATTGAAGCCGAACGGCGACTCGTTCGCGTCCAACAAAACCTGACCCGTCTGGGCGACATCGTTGACGAAGTTGCGTCGCGGCTCAAATCGCTACGCAGCCAAGCCAGCAAAGCCGAACGCTACCGCCAAGCCTCGGACCGACTGAAGGAACTGAGAACGCAAGTCGCGTGGACCGATTGGGCCGATCTGTCAAGCGAACTGGAAAAGTTTGAACAAGATCTGACCGATGCAGTCGCTCGCCACAGCGAATTGCAAACGCTTCGTGAATCGATGACCGAGCAGCGACAGGCTGCCGACATGAAATTGCAAACGATTGCCGAGCAAGCACGCGGGATCGAAGAAAAACGCTCGTCGGCGTTGCAGCGGATCGCCGAACTCAGCGGTCGACGCTCGGCCGACAATGCCGCGATCAAGGACTTGCGGTCCAGCGTAGCCAAATCGCTTGTTCGTGTTCGCTTGCTGCAAAGCCAAGCCGGTTCGGCGGCGGCGGAACTGCGAAATGCCAACGAGCGGCTCGCCCAGTACGAATCCGAATTGGCGGCGGTGCAAAAGCGCGGCAGCGAAGCGGAAACGCGGCGTGACAAAATTCAAGTCGAAGTCGACGAGGTTCGCAAACAACGTGACGGTGTTCAACAGAAACATCTCGCGTTGGTCCGTCGCGTCGCCGATCTCGAAGCGTCACGTCAACGCAGTGAACAACGCATTGCCGAAGTCACTCGCTTGCTGGCCAATCTGGGCAAACGCATCGATACGGCGAAAGCATCGTTGAGCGAAGCCGAAAAGGAATCCGAGGTTGCCAAGAACCGAGTCGCCTCACTTGACGACCAAATTGAACATGCCGCCAAAGAAGTCGAACTGGCCGATGCCAAGCTGCAGGAGAGCCGGCGTACGCTGTCACGGCGACGCGACGAAGCTTCGGCATTAAAAGTCCGACTGCAAGGGGTCACCGAACGGCTTAGCGTGCTGCTGGATCTGCATCGTCGTCAAGAAGGTGTTTCCGGAGGCGTTCAGGCAATCCTACAGGAGATGAGTGGTTCGGACGATCCGATCGCCAAAACGATGCATGGGATTGTTGCGGAGTGCTTTGAAGTCGACACGCATGTCGCGCCGTTAATTGATGCCGCACTTGGCACGCGAGCTCAGTACGTGATCGTCAGCGGTGGCAACTTGCAAGACGCGATCTTGTCAGGAAAATTCAAAATCAACAGCCGCGTGGGTCTGATTCGACTCGACGAACTACCACGTCGACGCCCCGGCGACCGTATCCGGCTGGATGGACTCAAAGGGGTCATTGGCCGCGGCGACCGGATGATTAAATGCGACGCGATGTTCGAACCGCTCGCGCGTCACTTACTCAGCAGTACTTGGTTGGTCGATTCGCTGGGCACCGCACTTGGACTGAGAAAACTCAGCGGTGCGGGATTGCGATTTGTTACGGCAACCGGCGAATTGCTGGAAACCGACGGTACCGTCGTAGTCGGCCCCGCCAATATCTCGACCGGTTTGGTCAGCCGCCGCAGCCAAATCACTGCGGCTGAACAAGAGATCAAGCACTACCAGTTTCAATTAAAAGAAACCGAAGCGGAATCCGAGCGTTTGGCTTCGCTGGTCGATGATCAAGCCGCTGAGTTGGGTCGCATCGAACAAAAACACCGCAGCCAAATCACCGAGCGAGCCGCCGCGGTCGCTGATTTGCGTCATGCTCAGGAGCGTTACCAGTCGCTCAAAACCGCGTTCGATGAACTCGATGCCGAAGTCGCCGCGGCCAACCAGACTCGCGCCACCGCCGAGAGCGAATATGCTGCCATGGGTAGCCGCATCGCCAGCGGCCAGCAGGAGATCGAAACGCTCGAGATGGAAGCGGCTGAGATCGATGAGATGCTCTCGGGCGCCCAAACCGAATTGCAATCAGCGACCAGCGAAGTGATGGCGATCTCTGTCGACGTCGCTCGCGCGGAACAGAAGTACGAAGCGCTCTCGACCACGATGCAGCAGCAGCGACGCGACCAAAGCCAACGCGAAGCCGCCGTCGCGGAAGTCCGTAGCCAAGCCGAACAAGGACGCGCCCGACTGGACGAACTCACCCTGCGAGTGCTCGAAGCCACTAGCCGCTTGGCGACGCTCAGCTGGGAATCGGACGCCAGCACCCATGAGCTTGCGGCGCTCGCCGAATCAGCGGCGACGGTTCGTGCTGAAAATCGTCAAATTGTCAAAGCTAGCGAAGACGCGATCAAGCAAACCAGTGTGGCCAGCGAAGCGGTCCACTCGATCACCGCCAAACGAGACAATGCCAAGGTTCGCCGCGACACGTTGGCCGATCGGCTACTTGAAGACTACGAAATTGACCTTCGCAATTCGGAGCCTCCCGAGGATCTCGAAGCACCCGAGGATCGCAAGGCGGTCGAAGACGAGATCACCGAACTGCGTGCTCAGCTGCAACGGACCAGCAGCGTCAACATGGAAGCCCTCGAAGAACTCGAGGGGCTACAAAGCCGCTACGACGAACTGCACGGCCAATACCAAGACCTGACCGCCGCCAAAGATTCGCTGCAACGGATCATCGGTCGTATCAATGCCGACAGCCGCCGATTGTTCCTCGATACGCTCGAAGCGATTCGCCAGAACTTTCAAAAGCTGTATCGCAAATCGTTCGGCGGTGGTCATGCCGATTTGATCCTCGAAGAAAACGAAGATCCACTCGAAGCCGGTGTCGAGATTGTCGCCACCCCACCTGGAAAACCGAGCTTTAGTAACTCACTACTTTCCGGCGGTGAAAAAGCGTTGACGGCCGTTGCGCTGCTGATGTCGATCTTCCAATATCGCCCCAGTCCGTTTTGTGTCTTGGACGAAGTCGACGCCCCGTTTGACGAAGCGAACATCGGCCGTTTCGTGACGGTGCTGAACGAATTCCTGGATCACTCTAAATTTGTCGTGGTCACGCACAGTAAAAAGACGATGACCGCGGCGACCACCTTGTACGGCGTCACGATGCAGGAATCGGGCGTCAGCAAACAGGTCTCGATCCGCTTCGAAGACGTCAGCGAAGACGGCGAGATCAACGAAGGCGAAGCCGCCTAAGCAAGCAGCTAGGCAGAAGACTTTTCGTAAATGAGCCGCTTGTTGA
>NZ_ANOG01000005.1 GCF_000346295.1 Rhodopirellula maiorica SM1
GCGAGTTGTTAGAATCAGCCTAAGCCGGACGTTCTCGTCAGCGGCCGGGCATAACGCGACAACCGGTGCCTGACGGTTCACCGATGCGTTTTAAATTCGGTTTAAATCAACAAACCGCTAAGCCAACACGAGCGACAACGAGAGTTTTCTGAGGGACACTGGCGGTGGATCGAAAGTCTCCGCGTGACTTAGTGGCATGACGGGACTCGTAACCTCGTCCACTACGGTGAAACAGTTGATCCCAAATGTTTTGTAGCGAAAGTCGAATGACGAACTTATAGCCGGACAGGTCGTTGGCCGGTCCGGCGAAAGACGAACCCGTATCAGCGATTGGTTTTGACAATGGCGTTTTTCAACAACTGCTTCAACTGCGTTGGATCCGTTGTCGCAACTTTTGCAACAAAGCCACGCTTGTGGGCAAAACGCACATCGTCGTGGGATTCGATCTGCGAAAAATCCAAACGCTGATTGTCGTTGTATCGCGTCAATCCGTACCCGTCGCCACGTCGATCGGGATAGACCAACGCATGAATTTCGTTTTCCTTCCCTTCGCTCTCGATGAACGCGTAGACACCAAACGATGGATCCTCTGCGATGGCGTCACTTTTTTCCAAGAACAACGCTCGAATCGGTTCACCATCCGCTTCGATCGTCCAGTACTGAGCATGCTGTGCGAGATAGTCCAACCGTTCACGCAATGACCGCAAGTAGTTGACTATATCCTCACCCACCATGCACATAACTTGGTAGATCGGATCTTCAGAATGGAGCTCGGATGCCTTTGCAAACCGATTCAACAACGTCGTATCGAGCGGAGAATTCAACTCGCTCAACGCCGTACGCGGAATCTTCATCAACTCGGCGGTTTCATTTGGTCCCAAGGTGTCAAGCCATTCCGCTGGACGCAGCCAAGCACAGAACGACAACGCATCTTCGTAGAGTTCCAGACTTTTCAGCACAAGTGACAAGGCACAGAGCGGCGGAGCATCGCGAGGAAACTGGTGATGGTCAAAGTTGTTTCGCTCGGGATCGTGCGATCCCCCCACGTCGACGACACAGATGGATGGATTGGATAAATCTTCATCCGTAGGCTCGCGACGTTGGATTGGCACCCCGTGCAAATGCGCCAGCAGACTGCAGGCAAGGAAATCGTCTTTGTGGGCGCCGCCGGGATGGGTCACGATCAGCTGCATGGTCATCAAGTTGCGTTACGTCGATAGGGGAGCAAATTCGAAATCAAGAAGCACAAAACATACCGGCAAACTGGTAGGATGGAAGCTGCGGCACCGC
>NZ_ANOG01000006.1 GCF_000346295.1 Rhodopirellula maiorica SM1
AAGCAGGTTGAGGGTGCCCACATTTTCTGATTCCTGAGTCGCGATTCGTCAAGGATGGAAGCCGCCACTGCGAAGCGTTACGATGATCAGTAGACGTGCTGCATCTCCGAAACGCAGCACGCCTCGATTGCCCCACCTTGCCGGTTCTGCGTTTCGGAGCCGCAGTGCTTCGCCCCTCGCTTTGAACGTCATGACAATCATCACTCGATTTTTATCGCTGGCCGTACTGACTCTCCACTGTGTCGCCTTCGCCGCAGGCTGTACCGCCGACGAAACCTCGACGACCACAACTCTATCGACTTCGTCCTCTGCGGATGCATCCGAATCAACCAAGGAATCACGTGTGCTGCGACATGCCGTCTTTTTCTCGTTCAAAGAATCCTCTTCGCCCGAAGAAATCGATGCCGTCGCCAAGGCGTTCGAGCAACTGCCGTCAAAGATTGATTCAATCGTCGATTTCGATTGGGGTGTGAACAACAGCCCCGAAGGACTCGACGATGGATTTACTCATTGTTTCTTATTGTCGTTCGCCGACGAAGCAGGCCGAGCGGAATACCTGCCTCACCCGGCACACAAAGAATTTGGCGACACGCTACGGCCGCACATGGAAGACGTGTTCGTGATCGATTACTGGGGTGACGCGAATGAAGTCACCGACGCCAAATCCGACGATGAAACGGAACTCAAACACGCGGTATTCTTCAAATTCAAAGACGACGCGTCTGAAGAGGACGTTGCAAAAGTCGAGCAAGCGTTTGCCGAGCTGCCCAACAAAATCGATTCGATTACCGATTTTGAATGGGGCACCAACAACAGTCCCGAAAAACACGACGATGGCTTCACCCATTGCTTCATGGTCACGTTCGCCGACGAAGCGGGACGCGAGACGTACTTGCCTCACCCCGACCACGAAGCGTTTGTCGAACTTCTAAAACCAGTTCTGGACAAAGCCCGCGTGTTAGACTTTACCACGAAGTAATTCCGCAGCCGCAGTTCCCCTCTCTTTTCTTTTCACCCAATGGTCCTTCATGGCAATCCTCGGACTCGGAACGGAAATTGTCGAATGTGTTCGCATCGCCAAGATGATCGAAGCTCATGGCGAACAATTTCTTGAACGTGTCTACAGTGCCAACGAAATCGAGTATTGTATTCAAACGGCAAACACGACTCAGCTGTTTGCCACTCGTTGGGCGGCGAAAGAGGCGGCGATGAAAGCGATGCGATGTCGGTACCAAGGAGTACGTTGGACCGACATCGAGATCGTGGTGCATGTAGGCGAAGGACCAACCATGTTGCTCTCCGGTGCCGCGTCCCAATGGGCCGAACAACGAGGGATCGAGAGAGTTCATGTTTCGCTAGGTGCCTGCCGCACCCATGCCACCGCGTATGTCATCGCCACTGACGAATTGGATTAATCTGGAATGTTTCGGCTCGCTTTGCATTGGCAACTCCTGATCGGGATGATTTTTGGAACCATCCTGGGCGTGACATTGAACATCACCGCCTCGGATCGCTCGACGACGGTGGTTCGCCAACCGGGCACGCCCAGCGAGCTGCCGCCAGGGATCGATTCGGCCACGATCCACGACACGTCTGGCGCGACGGTGATCGAATACGTCAATGACCAGGGAGAGCAGGTCAAACGGATCGTCGACCCGGTTGATCCGAAAGAAGGCGTGTTTCGCTCGATTGAAACGCTCGCCGCCGTCGACCCGGTCGCCGTTGCGATCTACGAAACGCATGGCATGAGCGTTGCCAAACAAGTCGGCGGATGGCTGCAGCGGCTGGGCGGACTGTTTTTGCGAATGTTGCAAATGGTTGCCGTCCCGCTGATTATCACTTCACTGTTGACCGGAGTGTTGGGACTGGGGTCCTCTAAAGGTCTCGGGCGAATGTTTCGTCGCACGCTGACGTATTACGTCTGCACCAGCATGCTGGCGATCACCACCGGATTGTTGGTGGTCAACGTTGTTCGCCCAGGTCTGAAGGATAATGTCGTCGCTCGCGCCCATCCTGATGCACACGAGGCGGAATCGCTGATCAATGTGCTGTTCGCACAACTCGAGGCGATGATTCCCAAGAATCCGTTTGCCGCCGTCGTCGATTCTAATTTCTTGTCGGTGATCGCGTTCACGATTGCGTTTGCGTTGTTCACGATTTCGGTCGGCGGCAAAACGGCCGAGCGGATCGGCGACGCCGCCAAGGCTGGATTTGACGTGATGATGGCAATGACGATGGCGATCATCAAACTCGCGCCACTCGGCGTTTTCTTTTTGATCGCCGCGGTCACCGCGACGCAAGGCACCAGCGTCTTCATGGCGTTGGCGTGGTACGTCGTCGCCGTGGCAGTCGCGCTGGCGATCCATTCGCTGATCACGTTGCCATTGATTTTGAAATTCGTTGCCAAACGCAGTCCGCTCGAATTTTTCAAAGCAATGTCGCCGGCGCTATTGACCGCGTTCAGCAGTGCCAGCAGCAATGGCACGTTGCCATTGACGATGTCCAGCGTCGAAGAACGCGCCGGGATCAGCAACCGCACCGGATCGTTTGTGCTGCCGCTCGGCGCGACGATCAACATGGATGGCACAGCGCTTTACGAAGCGGTCGCGGTGCTGTTCATTGCTCAGATGCATTTTGAACGCAATTTAGAGATGAGCGAGCAGATTGTCGTGGCGCTGACGGCACTTTTGGCCAGCGTCGGAGCAGCAGGAATTCCGCATGCCGGGTTGGTCATGATGGCGATCATTTTGAACGCCGTCGGATTGCCGCTAGAAATGCAAGGCATCATCTTGGCAGTCGATCGCGTCCTAGACATGTGCCGCACCTCCGTCAACGTCTGGAGTGATTCCTGCGGCTGTGCCGTCGTCGAGTCCTTCGAACTCGCCGACACCCCCGCGTCCCATGTGGGATAGGCATCCTGCCTGTCATCAGCATCACTTCCCCCCCGGCCTCACTCCCACCCAACAAAATTTACAATTGTCAATTTAACTTTTTCAATCCTCCCAACTCCCAACTCCCAACTCCCAACTCCCAACTCCTCAAGTTCGCTCGGATCGATGTGGCCGATAACGACTTCGATTTCCTCCGTCGTGCCTTCACCCGATTCCTGTAATCTCGCTTCCTAGATCTTCTCAGCTCGGGTGAGCTCTTCGAGTTTGCGTTGGATGAACTTCAGATCATCAAACGAAGACGCCTGAACATAGCGGCGATAGCAACTCAGCGACTGAATGATTTTCAGGCGTTTGCAAGCAGGTGTTTTGCGCCGCAGGTGGTCGCGGAGGAAGGCGATCACATCGTCGGCGGTGAATTCCCAAGTCGCCTGGGGCCTGCTTTCCTTATGTTAGCCGCTTTGGCGATAGCCACGGTTCCGATATTCAACCGGGGCCAACAAGCTGTTGATTTAGTCGTACGATGGACTTCCTAGTCCGTTGAATACACCAATCGCGTGCCATGGAATTGGCCTTTGCAATCACCCAATTCGGCAAAGAGAAGCTGGCCCAATTGGTCCTGCGGAGCAGATTCCGTCCCCGTTGCGGTGGTCTTACAGCAAAGGTCATCGCCCACTCCCACAACCATTCAAAGCAGGGTGGCATTCCTAAGTGCTGAATCGTTTTTACTGCCGTCCTGCATCGCCGCAGCACTACCTTCGCTGATCCTTTGCACGACCGCATTGCAGTTCAATGCCTCCGATGGAAAGTTCGTTAACAATTTTGCTTGACCCAGGAATCGAGCCCCCTCATACTCAGCAAACGCCAACCGACGAGAACACTCCCTCGCACCGGCGATAACGTTCCACGTGTCACCGAGGGAGCCGAAGGTCCAACCGGCGATAACAGCCCCCAGGATCCACTTATCGCCACCCCAACCGGCGATCACTACCTCGTTCTGGCATGTAAGAGATCGTACTCGTACTTAGGGCGCAGCCCGGTACTCGTACTCGTACTCGAAGCCGGCGCCGATGAACATGCCGGGCGTGACCGTCTCCAGCGATGCAAGCGATGATGGACCGAACGGTTATGATGTTGCCCGGGGGCGTGATCGAATTCGATGGTGCCGTTGAGCGTGAGGCGGGGTCCCCTACTGCATCCGAGTACGAGTACCGCTGCGCTGAGTACAAGTACAAGTACGAGATGCCCGCGGTCGAACGCCAAGGCCCGCCTAGTACGGCGGTACATGCTTCGGCCGACGGTTGCGGTCTGCTGATCGAGGCTGTCGTGTGTTGCTCCGTCTCATTCCGGGCGGTATCTTGAGGTCGTGTGAGATCGATTCGCTTGGCAGACGATTCGCCGCTGCGAACGCCTTGCAAGAACAAAGCGGTGCACCCGAGCGTCGGCAACGTCGTGTCGTGATCACAAAATCCTGGGTCGCCGCCGGGTGACCACCAACGTTCGCCGACTGAAATCCATGAAACGCAGTGCACATTGGGAACCGACGTTACATTGAACCTGATGCAAACCTCATGAGCTATTCAACATCTCTATACGCTATTGACCTAGACCGTCTCAAATCGTCAATCGGTTCTGGCGATGAGCATTTAATCCTCGCTGTGCAAGAACTTACATCTGCAGATCCGATTGATGTGATCGAGCGAAAATACCACTGGGTGGCCGTCCTGGAAGACGGTTCCATTGAGTTGGACAAACGCGATGCTACAGTTGAGCAGGTTGTTCAGGTTTACTCCACGCTAAACAAACACGACGCAATACATTTTCTCGGCAAAAACCCTGACCTCGTGCGAAGCACGTATCGCGCTCTCGGCGAAGCTTCAGCTGGACTGAAAAACGGTGCGGCGAAACTGCTAGGTCACCCAACGACTATGACTCTCGACGAGTTTTACGCGTACAATGACGATGATTCAAACTCCGCCGCAACAGAAGCGTCGATCATTGACTCCGTGCGGTCTCTCATTTGTGGCAATGCATCTGGTAGCGAAAGCCGATACGCCGCCGAACATCTTTGCAGAGCTATTGGACACTGGCTCGACGATGGCGACACACTTGCCGACATTGCGCCGTTGCAACTCGATACAAAACTCGCAGATTCAAGAGACTTGCCTAATTTGGAAAATGACGGCGATTTTCCGATCATTAGCTACCTGACAAGCAAGGAAGTAAAGAAGGAGATCAAACGTTTAGGTAAGATTGATCTCTCATATCCGGCCGACGATGACATTGATGCTGCTCGAAAAGCGTTTGTGCGCTGCCTCGTGGAAGCCGATGCAAGCAACTCATCTGTTGTTGCATTCTACCGGTGAATCATGGGTAACCATGCGAATCGGGATACGGG
>NZ_ANOG01000007.1 GCF_000346295.1 Rhodopirellula maiorica SM1
CCGCATTTGCGTTGCCCGTCCTGTCGCGGATTGACCCTCGAAAAAAGACGTCCAAGTCCTTGTGCTCGCACCAACGCGTGAGCTGGCGATCCAAGTTGCCAAGTCGTTCTCGACCTACGGGTCATGCATGGACGGTTTCTCGGTTTGTGCCATTTATGGTGGACAAGACTACGAACCGCAACTGCGAGCCCTTCGCCGCGGCGTGCAAGTCGTCGTTGGCACCCCGGGCCGTGTGATTGACCATATCAAGCGTGGCTCGCTGAAAGTCGGGTCGCTCGATTGCTTGGTGCTCGACGAAGCCGACGAGATGCTCAACATGGGCTTCTTAGAAGACGTCCAATTCGTGTTGGATCAAACACCCGAGACGACTCAGATCGCCCTCTTTTCGGCCACCCTTCCCGATCCGATTCGCCGGATTGCCCAAAAGCATCTGAAGGACCCGGAAACCATTCAGATCAAGCACAAGACAATGACGGGCGCAAATATCCGCCAACGTTGCTTGTATGTGACCCCTCGCGACAAGACCGAGTTGTTGATGCGGTTGCTCGAATCGGAAGATACCGATGGCGTGATCGTGTTCACCAAAACCAAAGAAGCGACCACGACGTTGGCCGACAAATTAGTTCGCTGGGGGCATACCGCCGCGGCGCTCAATGGCGACATGCCACAAGCTCTGCGTGAACGAACTGTCGATAAACTAAAATCGGGTCATTTGGACATCATCGTCGCGACCGACGTCGCTGCACGTGGTTTGGATGTGCCTCGAATCAGTCACGTGATCAACTTTGATCCGCCTCACGATAGCGAGTCGTATGTCCATCGAATCGGTCGTACTGGGCGTGCTGGACGAAGCGGTGAAGCGATTATTTTGTTGTCGCACTCCCAACGAGGACGTCTGCGTTCGATCGAACGTGTCACCCGACAATCGATCGAGATTGTCGATCCTCCATCGACCGCCGACATCAATCGCAAACGTGTTGATAATTTCAATCAACGCATTACCGAAACGATCGCAACTCGCGATATGACGTTTTTCAAGCAGATGATTGCCGACTTTGCCGAGAAATCGGGGCAGCCTGTTGAAATGATCGCAGCCGCGCTGGCCGATATGGCACAGAACGGTCGTCCGTTGTTGCTAAAAGACGTACCAAAATCCAAGAAGCCTCGTGATAACGGCTACGACGATTCGCGTCCTTCCAAGCGAGATCGGTTCAATCGATCCGACGAGGGACCACCGCGTCGTGGTGGACGTCGCATCGGCGGTGCACCTCGCGACGGAATGCAACGTTTCCGTGTCGATGTGGGACGTGCTGATGGCGTCAAGCCAGGCAACTTGGTTGGCGCGATCGCAAATGAAGCCGGAATCAACGGCGAATTCATTGGCCCGATCGATATCCAACACAATTACACCACCGTCGATCTGCCTGCGGGCATGCCCAACGACATCTTCCAAACGCTTCGCAACACCTGGGTTGCCGGAAAACAGCTCAACATTAGCGTTGCGGATGAACGTAGCACGAATCGTTATGCCAATACCGACAGCGGTCGGCCATCCGGCAAACGATTTGGTTTGAAAGACAAGAAATTCAAATCAGGCGGAAAAGCAGGCAAGGCCAATATGGCTGGCAAAAAGCCAGGCAAGAAAAAGCCCTTCAAGAAGCCGGCTCACGCTAAGTAAAGCAGCAGTTCAAACGAAAAAAGGCACGCTCTCGGGCGTGCCTTTTTTTTGCGTGTTACGAATTAGAATGCTTCGTTTAACCGTTAGCCGATAGGCGTACGCATAACGGATGCGAGTACGCCTTCGGAGACTGTTAAACGATTAAATCAACAAGCCGCCAAGAGTTTCGTTCATCCGTCCAAAACAAACGAAGCCAGCCGCTTACGCATCACGAGCCAACCCGCCGCGCTTCGGATTGCAAACGCCCCCAGCTGATTTATCCCGCCACAATTCCCTGGCAGCTTACTGGATCTCGTGCAGTTCAACCTTGAAGTGCAGCGTCGCATACGGCGGGATGCTGCCGGGACGTCCACCAGCGCCATAGCCGAGCTGGTAAGGAATCTCTAATTCGATCATGCCTCCCTCGCCAATCAGCTGCAGCCCTTCGGTCCACCCCGGAACCACTTCGTTCAGACCAAATGTGGCCGGTTGGCGGCGGGCATACGAGCTATCGAACTCGGTACCGTTGTCCAGCCACCCCGTATAGTCGACCGTCACGCGATCGGTGGCCGAAGGTTTCGGACCATCGCTTTTTCGCAAGATGCGATACTTCAATCCCGATTCGGTTTCGGTGAATTCGGTGGGCGCGTCAGCATCCACTTTGGTCAGCCCCATCTCTGGCTGGGGCGAACATCCGCTGACGAAAACCAATCCACTGATAAACGCCAGCATGGTGATGGTAGAAAATATTTTCACTTGTTCGTTCCTTGATGATGGAATCAGGCGACGGGTTGCCGAACCACTGCGCCATTGCAACCGTTACAATACACGCTTGTTTCGTCATCCACTACGTGGGAGTTGTAATTATTGACGCGGTCGTTCAAGTCGAAGGCATCACAAAGCTATACCGAGGTGTGCCCGCGCTGCGGGACGTGTCGTTGACCGTGGCGCCGGGGATCACGGGGTTGTTAGGACCAAACGGGTCGGGCAAAAGCACGATGATCAAAGCGCTTTTGGGACTCGTGAAAACGCAATCCGGTGCGGGACAAGTATTGGGGCACACTTGGCCCGGCGACGTACGACAAATCCGTGACTTGGTGGGCTATCTGCCCGAGGACGATTGTTACATCACCGGGTTGGTCGGTGTCGAATCGGTGGCGTTGATGGCTCGTTTGTCGGGTCTGGCGGGTACCGAAGCGTTGCGGCGAGCTCACGAGATGATGGACTTCTGCGACTTTGGTGAAGAACGGTATCGCGAGATCCAATCGTATTCGACCGGCATGCGTCAGAAGCTGAAGTTTGCTCAAGCGTTGGTGCATGATCCGCCGTTGATGATTCTAGATGAACCGACCACGGGATTGGATCCTGATCAGCGAGCCGCGATGTTAAGCCGGATTGGCACGTTGGCACGACGGCATGGTAAATCGGTGATCCTATCGACTCACATCTTGCCCGACGTGCGTGCGGTTTGCGACAACGTGATCATCTTGGTTGGAGGCACAGTGCGCGTGGTCGATTCCCTTGAAAACCTCAGTCGTCCAAGTTCCCCCACGCTGCACGTCACCACGCTCGGCGATTCATCCGGACTAGTCGCCAAGGCAACCGACGCGGGGTTTCTGGTTTTGCAAAGTGACGACGGATCGCTGCGAATCGAGGGGATCGAAGCGACCGACACCGAGCGGGTTTGGCAATGGGCGGCCGAGACACAAACATCGATTCGCCGTATGCAGCCTGCGCTCAATTCACTGGACAAAATCTTTATGGACGTCGCAAAGGGACCACAGTCGCTGCTAACGAATGATGCAACGGAGTCGCTGAATGCCGGTCAATGACCTTGGTTATCGCGGTTGGGACGGCCCACGCGTTGCACGAATTTTGCGTCCTATTGTGGTCGCCCGCAGCGGCATCTCGCTGATTTGGCGACGCAAATGGTTGCGTATGATGTTGGTGTTCGCATGGTTGCCCGTGCTGCTACCCGCGTTTGGCATCTTTGCGTTTGAATATTCGTCGACCAGTGCCGAGATGAAGCAGTTCGTGTTTACCTTGTTGCGAGGGCCGCTGCAACAACCGGAACTCGCCACGCGAGTGATCTCGGATCCCGATGCAGCACGACATGAAGTTTGGACGACGCTGATCTTAGCGTTCTTTCGTTACCCTCAGTTGTTCGCCATGGTGTTGTTGATCGGGTTGATCGCGCCGATGTTGGTCTCGTACGACCTGCGAACCAAGGCATATCTGCTTTACTTCTCGCGGCCGCTTTCACCGACCGAATACATAGTCGGAAAATCATCAGTGATTTGGTTCTTGCTTTTGATGATCGTGACCGTTCCGGCGTTCATGTTGTATTGCATCGGCGTGTTGTTGTCGCCCGATTTGTCGGTGGTTTCGCAAACCTGGGACATCCCCCTGCGAATCGTCGCGGCGTCTGCCGTGCTGATGATTCCGACGACCGCGCTTGCGGTTGGCTATTCGTCATTGACCAGCGAAAGCCGTTATGCCACCTTTGCTTGGTTCGCCACTTGGGCGATGGGATTTGTCGCCTATCAAATTCTGACTTATTCCGTGATGGTGGGTCAGCGTCCACCGCGATCGATGCGACGCGGACGGATTGATTACGAGGCACTTGGAATTGATGTGGATCGTTGGCGGTTGTTGTCGCCGTATCACACGTTGGGCAAAGTCCAAGCGTGGGTGTTTGATTTGGATCCGACGCCGGCAAGCGTGGTCCCGTCGATCATTGTACTCGTCGGCATTACCGTCATTGGGTTTTGGGTCGTTCGTCATCGTTTGATCTCGAGGTTGAGTGTCTAAGCGATGATCGAACTCAACAACACGACCAAATTGTACGGGCACGTTATTGGCGTCAATGACTTGACGCTGACGCTGCCAACCGGTGCCTATGGGTTAGTGGGGCCGAACGGCTCCGGCAAAACAACACTGATCAATTTGTTGATCGGGCATTTACGGCCGACGATCGGACGTGTGTCGGTCTTTGGACAGGATCCGTTTCAGCATCGTCGATTGCTTTCTCGCATCGGGTTGTGCCCGGCCACGGATATCTTGTATCCCAACGTTTCCGCGAAAACATGGGTAACGTACCTCGTACGCTTGCACGGCTTTTCAAGTCGCGAGAGTCAATTGATGGCCGAGGCTGCGTTGGAATTGGTAGGAATGTCCTCGGCGATGCATCGCCCGATTGGGACCTATTCGTTGGGCATGAGACAACGCACAAAAATTGCCCAAGCGATCGCACATCATCCTGATTTGCTGATTTTGGATGAACCCTACAATGGGTTGGATCCGGTCGGCCGCGACGACATGACGACGCTGTTGAAGCAGTGGACGCGGCAAGGCAAAGGGCTGCTGTTCGCTAGTCATGTGTTACAGGAAATCGAATCCGTGACGTCGTCGTTCCTGTTGATTTTCGGTGGCCGATTGCTGGCTTCGGGGACTGCCGATGAAATCGAGTCGATTCTATCGGACACGCCTCAGGAAGTCCGTGTAATTGGTCCTGACGCACCACAATTGATTCATCGCTTGGTCGACATGCCGTGGGTCAATTCGTTGCAATTAACGGATGAACGGAGTGAGTTGCGAATTGCGCTGCGGGACCCGAGTCAATTTTACGAGCGGCTAGCCGGATGGATCGCAGACGATGGGCTACAGATCGATCAATTGCTGACCGCCGAGGGTAACTTGGCCGCCCTGTTCGAATCATTATTGAAACATCACCGCGGAGAAACAGCGTGATAGCGACATTGCCACTGGACGTGATGCGATTCGAACTCGGCCGGTCGTTAACGATCGGCCGCATCGCAATGTGGTTTCTATTGGTTGCGTTTCCCGTGGCCTTGATCGCCACATTACGTTCGGTCGCGCCGATCGATCCGATCGAACCATGGGGGATCACACTCTACTTTCTCGTCCCCGAAGTCGTCTGTTTACTGGGACTGTTGTTGTGGGCGACGCCTGCGATTAGCACCGAGCTCGAAGGCCAAACGTGGATCTATTTGGCAATGCGGCGGTCGGGACGTTCAATGGTATTGCTGGGCAAATATTTAACCGCAGTCGCATGGACGTTGTCGGCCGCGATCACCGCGATCACACTGTGTGTGTTGATTATCGGACCGGCCGCAGGATTTCAAATGTGGTGGGTGATGTGTGTGCTGGCCGTTTTGTCGTGTTTTGCCCACGCCGCTCTGTACGTTTTGATTGGGGTGCTCTTTTACAAGCGAACCATGGTCAGTGCGGTCTTCTACACGTTGGCGATCGAGTACGGAGTTTCGTTTGTGCCGGCTTTGATCAACAAGTTCACGATCAACTATCGATTGCGTGGCTTGTTGGCTCAGTGGATGGGATGGGAAGAAGCACGCAGCCGCGCCGAGAATGTGTTCGGAGCCGAGCCGGCGGAAACGCACTTGTTGGTGCTATTTGCCTTGACGATCACACTATTGGGTGTGGCCAGTTTTAAAGTCACCAGAACCGAATATCCGACGCAGCAAGAAGACTAACTCGCGTTGCGAACGCTTGTTAGCGGAACGTCGCGTCTCGCGAGGATGCCGCTGCGTCTACAGTCCGGCGGAGATCGCTCCGGCGAGGAAACCGCCCGCGACCATTCCCATCACTACCGCGGTGATAAACAAACGCCCGGTTTCACGCCAATTTTTGATCACGAAGTAGAAAATATAGAAAGGGACAAACATGGTTAACAAACCCGTTTTGATGTCTTTCTTGAATGCTTTGACGATCACGGCCAACTGAGCTCCCTGGGAAATCACGATGCACGCGCCAAATCCCAAGACAAGGAACGTTGCGATGGGGTTGAATCCACCCCCATTGCCATCGATTTGCCGCGAGACATTGATTGCGACCACCGCAATGCCCGTTGAGCTGACGATCAAGAACAAGACCAATGCCAACATCCACCAT
>NZ_ANOG01000008.1 GCF_000346295.1 Rhodopirellula maiorica SM1
GTCTTTGGTCGCGAAGGCGACGCCGCGGGCGAATTTTATTATCCGTACGATTTGGCGTTCGCCAGCGATGGAACCTTGATCGTTTGCGAATACGGCAACCAACGATTACAGCGGTTCACGCCGGAGGGGAAGTGGATCGCCACTTGGGGTGCCCCCGGATTCCAGCCCGGGCAACTGTACCAGCCATGGGGCGTGGTGGTCGACTCGCAAGACCGCGTGCACGTCTTGGACAGCAACAATCACCGAGTCCAACGTCTAGCCCTATTCAGCTAAATGTGGGATAGGCTTCCAGCCTGTCATCGGTATCTACCTTGCCTTGCTTCCCTCTTTTACGTCCGCGCAAATAGACCAATATCCGGCTAACAGCCACATCCGAAACTCTCTGCGAGTTTCGCTACTTGGAGACGGAGGACCGATGACAGGCTGGAAGCCTATCCCACTACTTGATCTCTTTCAAATCGGCGCGGCTCTCTTCGTAGGTGGTGTCAAACGCGAGTGCGGCGGGGTCCGGAGTGACGCCCCAATTACCGCAGGCGGTTTCATAAAGTTCGGGCCACCAATTTCGATGCTCCGTCAAACCTTGCTCTTTGTACGCACGCCAATGGCTGAGCACTTTGGACCAACAGCGGTCACCGTAGTCGAGAGCTTCATTGAGCGAAGCGAACTTTGGCACGTACCAACGACGACCAATCTGAGCGTGTAGCACTTCATCGGCCCAATCAAAATCTTGAAACACGCTCGACAGGGGATCGCCGCTTTCCATTGCGACTTCCCATTCGTACCGCTTCCCTGTTTTGGGCATCAACCCTTGCTCAATAAAAAACAACACGCCATGACGCTCGCGTGCGTCGAGCTGTGTATTCAAGTTGCGTGACCAAGTGAAATTGATCGGAATTTTTGTCCAGTCGATTCCTTGCGCGACGAACCCGACTTCGCCCATCATCGCGTGTCGAGCTTCGTCCCACAGTTGCCGTGACATCTCGGCGTGAAAATCCCACGGTTCTTCGTCCCCAATTTCCACCAAGATGCTCGCCATCATCTCGGGCACATCCAATTCTCGGATTCGCTTGTAGTACATCATCAATGTCTTGTCGCGTGCGGAAAAACGCGAGTCGTACAAGAACGCTTCGGGATTGACGCCGGCATTAAACGAATCCTGGAACCGCTCATCACGCCGAGGTTCCGCTTGGTAAACAAACGCCGTCCGGCTGTGCATCGGCTCGGGGACCGAGGTGTCACTTGTCGCGGTACCATCCAATTCACCGGCCGCACGGAGACATTGCTGCAAACAATCGACCCAGGATTGCATCGACCTGCGTTGATCATGGTCAACCAAGCACGCGATCGATTGTTCACCTAACTGTTGGACTTCATCGATTTCGAATTCGATCAGCTTTGCGATGCGGATCGAGGGCGCGTCGGCAAGCGGATGCGCGTCGGTTTTGAATCGTTGACACGCCTCGAGCACTGCGGGAAACACCACCTCGTACACCCCGACGAGAAACTCATTCGTCGTCGGCGCCGCGGCGATTTCGTCCATCAATCGCTCGAGTCCTGGATGAGGAACTTTGTCGAGTCCCAGCGGAGGTTCACGCATCTCGCCGACGCGGCGACGAATCGAGCTGACTTGTTCGCTGCACAGGTAGGCATGATGGCTAAACAGCGTTTTGAGTTCATAGATCGGCTCGGCGGTGATCTTTGCTGTTAGCGTTTCATACAGCCGTTTGAACACAAAATGAAGACGTTTCCAGCGTTTGGCACTCTCCTGGACACTCCAGTCGCACTGGATTGCCCGCTCGAGCGAACTGAGTCCCGCCAACGAAGGAAGACCGCGGTAGGATTGATAGTGTTGTGTATTCATAATTTCTTGAAGGCGTCGGTCGACGCTGCCACTCATTGAGAATGTCAACTTAGGTAAGCAGGAATCATTGGATGAGATCCAGTTAGCCGTTTGGGCCAACGCTGTGAAGCATTTCTTCCTATAAGGAAAACGCGAATTTACTGTAGCGAAAGTCGCAGAGACTTTCGGCCATGCGAGTAAAACCGAAACTCTCTGCGAGTTTCGCTACGAAAAAATGCTTCACAGCGTTGGCCGTTTTGGGCATTTACTCCGGTTAAATGCCGGAACCGTGGCTAGCGCCAAAGCGGCTAACCTCCGGAAAGACTCCTGCCTCGCTGTTTCACAGTCTGAAATTATGAGCGATGGCGACATTGACCGCAATCTTTTGCCTTGCAGTCGCGAACGGACAAGAAATTCTGATTTAATTTCTTGCCAGGCGTCAGATCGGGGCCCCTCAAAGGGTCATACTGTTAGCTGAACTCGCTTCGATGCGTCTTCTCTTTTCATTTTTTGAGACGAATCTGTTTTCCCATGACGCCTTGGCCGACACCTTCTCCGCTGCTGATCTCCGAGATCGGCGATCTTGCCAACCACACTGCGTGGCAGCGGTTTGATGCGTTGTATCGACCTGTGATCTATCGATTTGCCCGGCGGCGTGGACTCGATCATCACGCCGCCGACGAAGTCGTCGCGGATGTGATCCGCCGAGTGGCACGAGCTGCCAGCCGCTGGCATCGACATGGCGACGAGGCATCTGGCGAAAAACCACCCGATCGTTTCACGGCGTGGCTGAACCGCGTGTCACGCAATTCGCTCGTCAACGTAGTCTGTCGTGACTTGAACCATCGAGGCATCGGCGGCACGACGCATCAGATGACACTCGAGTCGCGACCGGCGGCGACCGAGGATTCACGCAACGATTGGGAGAATGATCGCCAGCGTGTCTTGATCCGGTGGGCCGCCGATGCGATACGAGGTGATTATGACGAAACGAGCTGGGACGCGTTTTGGTCCACTCACGTCGAGGGCGAATCGATCGACAGTGTCACGCAGCGTTTGGGCAAATCACGCGGGGCAATCTATGCCATCCGCAGCCGGATCGTACGGCGATTACGCGAACAGGTCCAGCAGATCGAATCCGAGGAGGAACGATCATGAAGTCGAATGCGGAATTCTGTTTGGCCGACTCTGATTTCCAGTCGCTGTTGGCGGGGACGGACAATCCGCGGATGGAACAACATCTGGATCATTGTCAACAATGTGCATCGCGTCTGGAACAACTCGCTGCAGACGAAACGTTTTGGAAAACCTCGTCCCATAGCTTGAACGAGGATTTGTTGGACGCACCGGCACTTGATGAAATCGAAGTATCGGTGCAGCTATCGCCAGTACTACGCGCGATTTTATCGCCCAGCGATGATCCTCATTCGCTTGGGCGGATCGGCCGATTTGAGATCTGCGGCATCGTAGGCAGCGGCGGAATGGGAACCGTGCTGAAGGCCCGTGATGTTGATATCGATCGTATCGTCGCCCTGAAGTTGCCTGCAGCACATCTACTGGAACTCCCCTCGGCGCTGGAGCGGATCGAACGCGAAGCCCGCTCGGCGGCAACGATTCGTCACCCCAATATTATCGAGATTTACCAAGTTGATCGCTGGCAAGGGATCCCGTACTTGGTGATGCCCTATTTGCCCGGCCCATCGCTGATGTCTCGTTTAGAACAGCATGGCAAATTGGATGTGCTGGATGCGATCCGGATTGCTCGGCAAACTGCTGCGGCTTTATCGGCCGCTCATCAACACGGTGTCGTGCATCGCGATGTGAAACCCGGCAACATTTTGTTGGGCAAAGGAACCGAACAAGCGGTGTTGACCGATTTCGGGATCGCCAAAATTCAAGACGATGTCTCGATGACCAACACCGGCGTGATCGTCGGAACGCCTGGCTTTTTATCGCCCGAGCAAGCACGCGGGAGTGAGGCCGGACCGCAGAGCGATTTGTATTCGCTCGGCACCGTGTTGTGGTCGATGTTGACGGGCGAGCCGCCGATGCAGGGATTGCCGACGCATACGATCGTTGCCGCGATTGCTCGCGGCGAGATGCCCAAATTAGCCCAAACCGACCGCGATCTTCCCACGTGGGTGTACCGGTTAGTTGACTGGCTTCACGCACTTGATCCTGACGATCGGCCGGAAACCGCAGCCCAGTGTGAAACGATCCTGCGATCGTGTGAGCAACATTTACTTGATCCTGTGAGGTGTAAATTGCCATCTCGTTTACAAAATCGCCGGCGACTGTTGCCGTCGCTCATCGGCGTGCTCTGGTTGCTGATCGTGGTCTCGTTCAGTCTTACCGGCTTGCCCGAGTGGCCGGTCGATGAGGGCTTGTCATCGCGAGCGACCGCTTCGCAACCCGCGGACGGAAACGCTTTGGCCGCTCCCGCGGAACCGCCTGGCAATGCCGTCCCTGTTGCTATCCCGCAAAATTCGATGTCGGCGCGTTTACCGCAGGCGAACATGAACGATCCGTCATTCGCCCCGGCGAACGCATCCATCGCTGGCGCCGGTTTTTCAGCCGTTCCCATGACGTCGATACGTGTCGATGACGATTCGCAAATCGAAAAGCTCGAAACCAGCATGCGAGAACTCGATTTGGAAATGAACGCCCTGAGCGATGAACTGGATCGTTTGCGCGATAACAAAACACTCACTCCAACGGATGAGAACAACGATGGAAACTAAGCTCTTAAAGACAAGCGGCGTTTTGACGTTTCTGGCGGTGATCTCGATTTGGGGGTCGCCTCTGTATTCGCAAGAACCGAATTCGCAAGCACCGACAAACCGGATTCATGTTGTCGGTCCCGATGGAAAGTACGCTCCAGATACGATTGTCCATCGATTTGAGCACGGAGAGCTTGTGTTTTTGCCCGATGGCAAGGTGGTCACTTCGAGCAACGGCGACAGACGCTCCAGAGGATCCATCGGGTACATTCGCCTGATCGATGAGGGTGAAGGCATCCAGGTTGAACATCCGCAAGAGATGGGTGGTATGGGCGGTATGGGCATGGCTGGAGGAGGTGAGATGATGATGGGGATGGGGTCCGACATGGGAATGGAGATGGAAACGGGGATGGTACCCGATGAAGCAGTACAAACGACTGCACCGCCGTCGAATGTTCTTTATTTGGATCCTGGAGCTCCCGATATCTTCTTTGCCACCAATCCAAAAAACGAGTTTGCCTTTGTTCCTCCGAGTACCAACCTGATCAAGAAGATCCGACTACGTGAATCGGCGACATTGACGTTTTCCGTGCCGCGACACTATGTAGCGGATCGCTACGTGGTGCTGGCACTTTGGACCAACGGATTTGTCTATCCGCAGTTCGCGTTTCATCGTCCGCAGCTTGCTGCGAAACCGGAAATGTCGACCCCTGGGCATACTGGTTTTTCGGGTGGCGATACGTCCACTGCCGAAACTGGCCCAGGCACCTCCGATTGGCGTTTTCATTCGTACGTCTCCTATTGGCAAGTCGCTCCGCTGACCGAACCCGATGAGAAGGACGCTGATGGCTTTCACACTGCATCGGTGAAGATGCCGCCTGGTGAAGTCCGCCTGACGCTGGTCCCCAAAGATCGTTTCGAGGAAGTCCAGCACAATCCCACACTACTAAACCAGTTGTCGCTGATGGGTGGCCCCAGCCGAATTGTCGTGGCAAGATCAGGCAAGATCACAGGCACCAACACCACTCCTATCCCACTGGTAGCCGATGGAGCGGTCGATTTGGAGATCCGCGGGGATTTGAACGAAGCGACGATGCCCGATTGGTCCAGTGACGAACAATTGATCGTGTTGACACGGATTATTGATACGCCCCCAAAACCAAATCTGACGCATGCCGATGACTACATTCGTTTAGCCGACTCGACACGCGAACAGAGGTCTAAATATCGGCCGCTGGGAATCGTCGCCCATCCAACAGCAGACGGAACCTACTTGGCGGTCGGTCTGTTACCCGGTGAATATCATGCGTGGAAGATTCCTAAGTCGAGACTGGAGCGAGGAACCGGTTTTAGCCGAGCGCTCCCGATTGAACTCCTCTCTGCATCCTTACCACAAAAAGTTACGGCCAAGATCGGCACGCCTTCGTCATCGAATAATTTCAAGTTGCCGCTCCAGGCCCAGGTGAGTGTGGGCCAATCTAGTAGTGACGATCCGTTTGCAGCACCCGTTGTGAAGCCCAGTGCGAGTGACGTCGACAAATTACGAAAACGTCGCATCCAGATGCTCGCCAAACAGATCATCGAAATGGATCGACGTGTGCAAGTGGCCAAACACATGCTCACCGAGCTGATGCGTCAGGAGAAGATGATGCCACCCGCCCCACCCACTGATGATCCGTTCGCAGCAAAACCGGATCCCTTTAGTGGCGATCCGTTCGGCGGTGGAGCCGCTGCCGACGATCCGTTCAGCGCCGAGCCGATGCAGGATCCGTTTGCGGCTCCGCGGTTGCCGCAAACCCCTGCGGATGATCCCTTCGCACCGTAAGTCGTTTGCGACTTGTTGATTTAGCCTGACTTTAGAATGTTTCGTTTAACCGTCAGCCGATTGACGTACGCTAACGGATGCGAGTACGCCTTCGGCTAACGGTGAAACGATCAAATCAACAAGCCGTTAAGCAAAAATCGCGAAGACTTTTGCCAGACAACTCCGACTTTCAAAACGCTTGGCGAGTTTCGCTACGGGCGAGTGGAGTCGCAACGGTGGAGGAAAGACCTTGCGACCGATGACAGGCTGGAAGCCTATCCTACATAGGGCCTTGCACCCGATGACAGGCTGGAAGCCTATCCCACACTAGGCGATGATGGCGTGTTGGACGTTGCCGTGGACATCGGTCAGCCGGAAGTCACGACCGGCGTAGCGATACGTTAGCCGCGTGTGATCGAACCCCAGCAAATGCAGGATCGTGGCGTGTAGGTCATGCACGTGGACGCGATTTTCGACCGCCTTCAATCCGACTTCGTCGGTCGTTCCGTAGGTCATGCCGCCCTTGACGCCGCCGCCGGCCATCCAGACCGTGAATCCATCGTCATGATGGTCGCGACCCGGGTTCGCTGTCACCGGCATTTGTACCGTCGGCGTGCGTCCCATTTCGCCGCCCCAAATCACCAGCGTCTCATCGAGTAGTCCCTGCTGTTCCAAATCCGCCAACAGTGCCGCGATCGGTTGATCACACTCGCGTGCCAACCGTGGATGATTCTTTTCGATCGCCGCGTGCGAATCCCAAGGCTGTCCCGCACCGTGATACACCTGGACATAACGCACGCCGCGCTGGCTCAGTCGACGTGCGATCAACATTTGACGACCTTGCAGCGAATCCCCATACATCTTTTGAATGTGTTCGGGTTCGTCCGAAATGTCAAACGCCTCGCGGGCTTCGCCTTGCATACGAAACGCCAACTCGAGTGACTCGATTCGGCCGGTCAACTGTTGATCGTCTTCACGTTGGCTTAAATGCAAGCGATTCAAATCTTGGATCAAATCAAATTGCCGTCGCTGTTGATCATGCACCAAGAATTTGTTCTCGATATTGGCCACCAATTCTTCGGGATCAGTGAACTGGGTGTCCACGTGTGTGCCTTGATAGATCCCCGGCAAAAAGGCGTTTCGCCAATTCGCGGTCGCGGCGGTCGGCAGCCCCCGAGGACACATCACCACGTATCCAGGCAAACTTTGGTTCTCGGTTCCCAATCCGTAAAGTGCCCATGAACCGACACTTGGTCGTGGACGCACGATGTCGCCACAGTTCATCATCATCAATCCGGGTTCATGGTTCGGCACATCGGTCACCATCGACCGAATCACGCACATCTTGTCGACGTGCTTGGCGATGTTGGGAAACAATTCACTCACCTCGGTTCCACATTCACCATGCTTGGTGAACTTGAACGTCGACGGATGGCCAACACCGCCGAGTCGTCGGTCGCGGCCGAGTTTGTCGCTCAGCGTTTTGCCGGCAAACTTGGCCAAGTCCGGCTTCGGATCGAACGTATCGATCTGGCTTGGCCCTCCGTTGGCAAACAAGTGAATCACCCGTTTCGCCCGCGCCGGAAAATGGGGCGGACGCGGACTCAGCGAATTACCGGCGATCGGCTCGCTTGCCGATACGGCGGAACGTTGGGACTCGTCGCTTAAAATTCCGGCCAGGGCAAGCATGCCTAGACCCATGCCGCTACGCGACAGCATTCGTCGTCGGTCAATGGATTGGAAAGTCATAGTGGGTATCAATCGATATATAGAAATTCGTTGGTCAGCATCAACGCTTGTGCCAGTTGGGCGAGCGGTGTTAGCGGAGGAGGCGGTGGTGCTTGAAAATCGGCACTCGAGTTCCATGCGGAATCCGCAATCTCGCCTTCGATCCCCTTGATCTCAATCGTCCAAATATGAGCGTCCGCCGTGGTCGTTGATCGCGGCGAGACGACAAAATCAACCACTTGGCCTTTGACCACCGGTATACGATCCACCGTCGTCTTTGTTTCGCTGTTTGCCACGGTAAAGGATTCAGCAAGTGATTTTGAGCGAACAGTTGCGGTCACACCGTCGCCATTGTCGCGGGCGTGTTTCAATTTGCCACTCACCTCAACAACGCCGTCATCCGGTGCGGTCCAGCGGCGGATCACACAGAAATCATCGTTCCTGCCTGGGTGAGCTCCGTTGGCGGTGATACGCAGATGTTTCATCACAGGATCGGGAAACTCACTACTGAACTGATAAACCGATCCCGTCCAAAATTCCAATGGTGAAAAAGCAGCCAATGGATCATCGGCGTTTTCAGGGACGACGAGCGGCCCATATCCGTATTGCCAAACCTGATCCTGCGTTGCCACAGTCCCGGACGATGATGTCAAAAACGCACTCGCCATCGATCGTTCTTGTGGTGACGGATCACGGCTATAGACTTGCCGGTAAACCTTTTCGACTTGCTCGTCCATTGACGATTCATCTGCCGCGATACTCGCCACTTCACGAGCCAATTCGGCGACAAACGGGTGATTCATATTGAACAAGGCTTGTTGCGGAATCGTCGTTTCAGCGCGCGACGCCGCCGAAGCGGTCGGCGAGGCAAAGTCAAACGTCCGCAGCATCGGGTCCAATTCAATTCGGTCGATGTAGGCATAGATCGATCGGCGATGGGTATAGGGAGTCTCGCTCAGTTTGACCGAACGACCGCCGATGGTTCGGTCCAGCGAATTGGCGACCGTCAGCATTGAATCACGCATCGCTTCGAAATCGAGACGGCGACGATTCTGACGCCAAACCAGTCGGTTTTCGGGATCCAGCTGCAAACCTCGATCGTTCGCGTCGCTCGATTGAGCGTACGTATGGCTCGATGTGATCACTTGATGCAACCATTTCATCGACCATCCATTTCGCATGAATTCGCTGGCCAACCAATCCAACAAATCGGGATGGCTTGGCGGCGCCGTTCGCAAACCAAAGTCGTCGAGCGATTCAACTAACCCGCTGCCGAAATAGCGAGCCCAGACGCGGTTGACATACACCCGAGCGGTCAGCGGATTGTTTTCATCCGCGATCGATTCAGCTAATTCTTGGCGTCCGCTGCCGTTGCGAAACGGCTTAGGTTTCCCATCGGACAGCACGCTCAAGAATTGACGCGGGACGCGGTCACCACGTCGTTTGGGCTCGCCTCGCAGCATCACAAAGGGCGTGATTGGTTTTTCTAAATCCACAACCGTCATCGCTCGTGGCGGAGCCGCTGGATGACTGGCCTCGACCTCGGTGATCGCCTTCTCGAGATCTCCTAATTTCTTGCGGCCTTTGCCTGACAAACGTGATGCCGAGGCCACTTTCTCGACATCCAGATCAAACCAACCTTCGCGACCGAGTAGACGGACGCGGATTGCTTCGAGTGAATCGTCATCAAAAACTTCGGCATCAGGATGAGACTTTTTAAATCCGTTCCATTGTTTCAATGTCGCATCGAAAACATCGGCGTACGCCAGTGCCAATTCCGCACGTGATTTTGGCGATGTCGATGTCAGTTTCCGTTTGATCTGCGGATTAAGCGAATCGTCTCTGGACCATTTCTCAAGCAGAGCCGGGCGCTGTTTTTTAAATGCCGCCTCGCTCAGTGACAGACCATCGTGCCACGGTCCAAGCACGGCATCATCTTTCCAACGATTGTTTTTCAGTTCCTGCGCGAGCGAGTCATTCAGTGGCGTCATCGCGATGTCGACGACCTTTAATTTGCTGATCGCACTGCGAATATCCAGTTTGCCTTCGAGCGTCATCATCGTGAAGCCTTTGACGTACAGAGGCAGCTTGCTGCGAAGTTCTTTGACGGCGTCGGCGCGAAGCTGTTTTTTGTATTGCAACAGTTCGTGTTGTTTTGCAGCGAGCTTTTTCTCGAAATCAGCCTGCAGTTCGCCGCGAGGTTGATCAGTTGGAATGATCGGGAAATCATCCGCCGTCTTGGAGCTGGCAAAGACTCCGTACAGCGAATAAAAGTCTTCTGTCGGAACAGGGTCGTATTTGTGGTCGTGGCATCGCGCACATGCCACGGTAATCCCCATCAATCCGCGACAAACCACATCAATCTTGTCGGCCGCTTGTTCAACCCGGTTGTTGCGGAATTGCGGTCCGACGGTCAACAATCCCATCGCAGCCAACTCAGGCGCCGCAGGATCATCGGTATAGAAGTCGGCTGCGATTTGCTCTCGCAAAAACTGATCGTAGGGTTTGTCTTCATTCAAACTGTCGATCACATAATCGCGATAGGTATAGGCATACGGGTAACGCAGTTCCGCTTGTGCCTGCCAATCGCGAGTATCGGCGTAACGGGCGAGGTCTAACCAGTACCGTGCCCAGCGTTCACCATGATGATCGCTCGCCAACAGTTGCTCGATCGTACTGGCCACCACAACATCGGTCGTTCGGGGATCGCGGACAAATGCGTCCACCTCGTCCGCTGTCGGTGGCAGCCCGATCAAATCAAAATAGAGTCGTCGAACCAGCACGCTCCGCTCCGCTGCGGGCGATGGTTGCAAGTCGTTGTCGATCAATTCGCGAGCGATGAACGCATCCACCGGATTCGCTACCCACGTTTCCCAGCGTCCCTCGATCTTGGGCACCGGTGGATTTGCGATCGGTTGGAACGCCCAATGTGTTTCTGCGATCTTGTTGATCGCGACTTGGTCACCGAGCGATGGGGCAACCGGTTCGTCGCTGGCGGGCCAAGGCAATCCCATCCGAACCCATTTTTGCAACACTGCGACTTCGGCATGACTGAGCGGTTCATCCGGTGGCATCGATTCAAAACCATCCTGGCCGAGTACCGCTTTGATGATGAAACTTTCATCGACATTTCGAGCGACCGCGGCTGGACCGCTAATCCCGCCTTGCAAGACAAACGCCAAACCATCAAGCCGTAAATCGGATTCCTGCAGCTCCGAACCATGGCACTCTTGACACTTTTCGATCAACAACGGTCGGACTTGGTTCTCAAAGAACTCTTCACGCGGTGTCAATCCATCCCCGTATAAAAGGGTCGTCGTTATCAAGAAGCAGAGAAATCCAGAGAAAATGCGTTTCATTTGAAAATGACAGCTCAAGGATTCAGCGGAATCGGTGGGAAGGATCAAACGAGAATCGGGGATCCGATTTCGCTCGTGGAGAGGACAATTTGGGCGGGGGTCCCATCAGACAGTGTAAGTATAAAAGCCCCCGGCGTCGCCAGCAAAGCGAATTACCGTGGCGAAATATTTTGCCGGTTTTTTGCTGCTAAAATGCGATTGCCCAGGCCCTGATCGATTGGAATCCCATGCTTCGTCTTTTCCCTGCAATTTTTGGTCGCACCTTTTTTGCTGCAATCTATGTAGTTTGCCTTTCGTTCGAAGCAATCCCCGAGGAACCCTCTGGCGTCGGACGACTGGAGCAGCGCGTACAAAAGCTCGCCAAAACCTATATTCAATCACAGTCGATGATGGGAGTTTCGATCGGCGTGATCCAGGGTGCCGAATCGGCAACCGTCCATCACGGACGCACCAGCGAAATCGGGCCGCCGCCAAACGACCAAACACTTTACGAGATCGGTTCGATTTCGAAAGTGTTTACCGGCATTCTGGTCGCCGACGCTGTTAAGCGAGGCGAGATCCGTTTGGACCAACCGGTAAGCGAATTGTTGCCCACGGCGGTCACGATGCCGAGTTGGCCGGATCGCCCGATTACCGTACTCGACATCGCCACGCATCGATCAGGGCTGCCGCGATTAGGCGACAATATGCCCAGCCTGCATACCGCCAACCCCTACGGCGACTACACCTCGGCGTTGGCCTACGAGTTTCTAAATTCGCATTCGCTCAGCCGAGCTCCCGGGACACAATACGAGTACTCGAATCTTGCCTTTGGGTTGCTCGGACACTTGATCAGCCGCCAAACGAACAAAAGTTACGACGAATTATTGCAGAAAAGGCTGACCAAGCCGCTGGGAATGCCCGACACCGCTGTCGAATTGGCTCCGGCACAGAAAGCGAGACTGGCCACCCCCTACGATGCTGAAAAACAGCCGACATCGAACTGGAGCTTCGCCGACATGCCTGGGGCCGGAGGCATCCGCAGTACGATTTCGGACATGATGCGATTTGCAAAAGTGCATTTGCAGGTGCCTCGAAACGAAATTGGCTCGGCAATCGAACTGGCGTGGAAAAAACATCACGTCGGCGACGATTCCGACAATTCGATGGGACTCGGTTGGCACTTGATGGGCAAAGGCTCAACTCGCATTCATAGCGGCCAGACGGGGGGCTACCACAGCATCATCCTGGTCAACCGCGACACTCAATCGGCGGTGGTCGTGCTGGCCAATACCGCGACCGACGCCGTGGATGCTTTGGCAATCGAAGTGCTCGAGTTGTTGCAGGAAAACTAGTTTGCGATTTACGAGACCGATTGCGAGGCACCGGACCAGCCCTTATCACATTGCATTCCTGATGCAAATCGCTGGGGTGTCCTGCAAAAAAACAATGTGTCTTCGAAGCAAGAGTGATTGATGGGAATCTTGATTCCACTGGTTCTGATTTTCTTTACCTGTCTGTTGATCTGGCGGGCATGCGACAGTTTTGAAATTGCGTCCGAATACATTGGTCGCAACCTCTCCGAAGGGGTACGTGGTGGCACGATCAATGCGATCTCGAGCAGTGTTCCCGAACTGTTTACCACACTGATCGCATTATTTGTGCTGTCCGATCGAGACGGATTTTCGGTCGGCATCGGCACCACCGCTGGAAGCGCGCTGTTCAACGGCATGATCATTCCCGCAGCGTGTATTTTGTCGGTCGTCGGTGCGGTCGTGCTAGGGATTCGCGTGACGTCGGTGAACGTTTCCACCAAAGTCTTGCTGCGGGATGGCTTGTCGCTGATCTTTTGCGAAATCATCCTGATCCTGTTGATCAATGGTGCTCGATTGCATTGGTGGCAAGGATTGATCTTGATGGGGCTGTACGGAACCTATCTAGCCTTCATGCTGCTGTCGATGAAACGAGCCACAGGATCAGAAGACGCTGCGGTGGATGAGGACGAGCAGGATTTCGAAGGCGAAGCGGCGGCCGAACGAAGCGTCTTAGGACACACGTTTTATTGGTTGTCGCTCGGGCCACTGATGGATATGGAACGTGTTTTCGTGCGAGAGAAACATCGTCAACAAATCGACGAGGAGACGTGGAACGGATGGCCGCTTTTGTTGGCATCGACCGCCGTCATCGGTGCGGCGTGTTGGTTGTTGGTCAAAGCGTGCGAGTGGTTGGGAACCGGCAGCGTTGAGCACCCCAGTTACTCACTGTTTGGTTACGAATTGCAGGGAATAGGAATGCCCGCGATGTTCGTCGCCGTGATCTTTGCCTCGATGGCCACCAGCGTTCCCGACTTGGTGATGTCGATTCGCGATGCTCGTGACGGCGATTACGACGATGCCGTCGCGAACGCATTGGGCAGCAACGTGTTTGACATTTGCTTTGCGCTGGGATTTCCCTTGTTCCTATTCACGCTACTGCACGGCCCGATCGAAATGTCGCCCGACGTTGTCGCCCAAAGTGGCGAGTTGCGATTGCTGTTGCTGGTGCTGACCATTGTCGGATTCTTTGTTTACTACGTTGGCAAACGAGGCGTGAGTGAGACGGGAATCCAGTACGTCGAAATGCGAAGCGGCAAGGCCTTCATCCTGCTAGGAATCTACATCTTGTTCGTGGGCTACATCGTCGCCCGCAGCCAAGAGATGACGTTGGCACTGGAATTGTCAGCGTCGTTGCAATCGCTGCTGCATTGGCTTCCCACGATTGGATAACGGTGGCTAGACGGCCGGGTCGGTGAGCACTTTCAGCGAGACGCTGCAAAGCACTTTCCTTTAAAGGGATCGGGGATTTTGCGCGTAGCGGAACAGTCGGACGACGGCGAATCCGCATCCGTCATGCGTACGGCTATCGCCTATCGGTTAAACGAAACTGGCAAACCCTTCGCAGAAAAACACGTAAAAAACGCTGTTTTCGCTCTTTCTCGGCAAGTCGCAAAATATTTTTTCTCGCTGTGACCTGACGTGTCACAGGCATCACGAATACTGGAAGTAGTCAAGTAAACGACTTTCCTTTCATGTTTTCGAGGTACCAATGAACACAATTTTGCGACGCGCTATGCACGACTGTGACAACTACGTCATCGAAATGGACTACGTCGATGCCGAGGGCAACCAAACCCACCGCATCGTCAGCCCGATTCGGTTTATGGGCAGCTATCGCTTCCTGGGCTTATGCCTTTGCCGCGAAGCGCCTCGGCAATTCCAGTTGTCACGCTGCAAGAACGTGCGACTCACTCCGGCTGCGGATGTATTGATGCCGGTGGCGATGTGATTTTGTCGACGGGTTTGAAGCCCCCGACTGTTGTCCTCCCGACTGTTGTCACAGCTGTCGAAGACGTCGCTGGATCGCCAGGGATAGCGGAAATGCCAACCACGTTTTTTCATCTCTGCCGTACTGTTTGCATGACGAGGATCGTCAGGCAAATTGTGCGGCAGAGAATTTGCCGTGGAAAAATTTTTACTGCGAGCCCGCAGTTTATTCTTCGATCGTCAACGCTTCGGTCACCCACTCGTGCACCGTGGCAATTTGATCCTCTTGGGTGCCATACAGCAGACGCATTCCATCGGCTCCCCCAACGATATGGAACGCTTTTTCGGCATCCTCGTCACTGATCAGTTGCTGGGATTGATACAGCCGAATCTCTGCGAGCGCTTTGATGCGATCCGCTTTCGAACCGGAAAAGAGCGAGGCGATCCGTCGCTTGGCAATCTCAGGCGACAATTTTGGCATGTCGGCTAACACCATTTGCCGATCGATGATGGCAAACAGATTGGCGACCTGTTCGTTGACGTAGTCACGTGCAACGGTACCGGGCCGCTGGACTTCGACGCTGTCCGAAGCCTTGGAAAGTCCGATCGTTTTGCCATCGGCAACGCGAATCATTCGGCAGCGAGAAATATTTTGAATCGCGCCTTCGCGACCCTCTTTTAAAATCACGTCGAAATGCAGGATAAAGTCGATGTCGCGAGCCTTTGCTTTCTTTGTCGCTTCGGCCGAACTGACCGATCCGAGATAGACAATCCCTGGCTTCCACATCGGAAATGGCTCGAGTCCAGGATCAATCTTGGGTGTGTCGTCAAGCGGCGCTACCGCTTCCATCTCGGCAGCACGATTGCTGCCAAATTCGGAGCCCGAAGCCATCGATCGCTCCATCTCCATATCCATCTGCTCTTGTTCCATCCGCATCCGTTCTTGTTCCATTCGCTCACGCTCCATCGCTTCATCCATTTCTTGCTCCATGGAATCACCTTCGTTATTGTCGGGCGTAGCGACTACAGACGGAGGCGGTGCGATGGACGAGAGTGCCAGACCGAAATCGCCGCGTGAAAATCGAACGGAAAATTGTTCGGCGATCACTTCGGCCACCAATCCCAGAGCTTCTTCGAGTTCGGCTTCGGCGGTCTGGTCCAAATTGGCGGTGGCGTTGTTTCCTCGCCCCATTCCGCCAGCCTCCATGCCAAATTCACCAGATCCGAATTCGCTTGGCCCGAATTCTTCATCCTGAAAACCTGAGCTTGGTCGCTTGCCGCCCGAGCCTTCGGTGATCGCCCCCTTGTCCCCGGTATCATCGCCGCGCACCGCCAGCGACGTGCCCCAGCGGATCTGCCAAACAGGGCGTTTCAGCATCGCGCTGTATTTGACGCTATTAAGCTGTTCACTCGCTTTTTCCGGTTCGATCACCAAGTTGCCGAAGAACAATTCCAACGCCGTCGCC
>NZ_ANOG01000009.1 GCF_000346295.1 Rhodopirellula maiorica SM1
CGCCGTCGGTCGTTCCGCCGCTGCCGCTATCGGGAACACGCGGATCGTAATCGTCATTACCAGCACTGGTTACTCCAACAAAATAAGTGCCGGGCTCAAGATCGATTTCCAGATAAGCGTCATGCCCGAAGTAATGATCGTTCTGTGCGACCATTTCGACATTGCCACTGCTGGTTTGGCGATAAAGTGTCAGTACGCTGTCGAGCATACTGGGGTTGCTGAGCCGCTCCGCAACGGCTTCCGCTTTAAACGTTCCAGCATCCTGAAGTTGAAACTGAAAAAGATCGATATCGGTGCTGTTAGGCGGAACGATTCGCTGCAGATGAACAATATCGTTGTCACCCGGTGAGACTTGTCCTGGCGCTGCAATGCCGCTCATTGTCGCCGGGATTTCATAGGAATGCCCCAATCCAAGCGCATGCAAAATTTCGTGTGTCATCGTTTCGGTGAATCCATCACCATACGTCGATGATGTTGGGTAGACAAACTTGTTTGCAGTGACCGCTGCCCCGGTAAAAATCCCAGCGACACCTGAGTTTGGGCCTAGGCCGGATGCAACAGCTCTCAAATCCCCTTTGCCAACTCGAAGTCCCGGATTAGGAGCTGAGGAATCAACCTCGACAAATTCATACCCTGATTCCTTCGCCAAAACATCAAAAATACCGCGAATAATCTCTCGTTCACGAGCGGTCATCTCATTGGGATATGGAACGCCGTTGGAATCGATGCCAATATTCGCAGGGAAGTTGTAGCGGTAGACGGTGATCGGTTGGGGAGTGCTCGATGCCGTTCCACTTGCCCCAATGTGTTGCTCACGCTGAATCTGACGATGACCTGGTTCATCTTGACTGCCTGGGTATGGCGGCAGCGGAACATTCTGTGCCGAGATTGCCGAGCTGACCTCCACTCCTGCGGCCCCCAACACACCCAGCTTCGTTGCCGTGTTGACCGAGGAATTGTCATCGGACACTGCGGCTGCAACGTTGGACTGAATTTCCAATCCATAGGAACCTGTCCCTGACGCACTGGAAACCTCGACCACATACTCGCCGGGTGCCAGAATCGGCATCGAATTCACAATCGCTCCCGCGGCTCCCGTCGTGGGAGCAACAACTTCGGCAGTGAGATTAGCGTTTAGCACTCGAACGGTGAGCGCCATCCCTGCATGCGGCGCGGCATTGATCGTCAACTGGCCAGTTGCATCCAATTGCACGCGATAGAGATCAACGTCACTTGCGTCATTGTTCATTCCATTGGCATCGCCCAAAAATCCGTCTTTTGTGTATCCACTCTGAATCGTCCCGCTATTGGCAAACAACGACCCCACATGAATGGCGCCGCTATTAGCCGTTGTACCGTCGGCGGAATAGCCAACGTCCAAGCGATACGTGCCTTCGGGGATGTCGCTATCAAAGGTCAGCGTGACAGTCGCGGCGGCTTGATCATAGACTGCCGCGGAAGGTACCGAAGTCACATCGTCTGCGGTGGACAATGATCCCGAGGTGTCGACGAGGCGGAAGAATTTCGGATCGTTTGCATCATCGGTATCGAGTGCTTGTCCGTCAAAGTGGACAACAATGGTGTCTTTCTTCTGACTTAAATCACCATTGGTTAAACGTTCCACTGGTTGCGGCACCACGGCAACGACTTGCGCGCCGCGATCGAGTCGAAACGGCAAGGCGTAGTTGACGCCGCTGTTGAAGGCTTCGCCGGAATTGTTCTCTAAGACATTGCCTCCGGCGCCGATGATCTCGATGCGATAGGTGTCATCGGGGAATGAATTTAAAACCGCCGCAGGATCGGTCAGATCGTCCGTCGGATTGTGCGACGCGGAACTGGCAGTCCGAAACACGATCCGCTGCAATTCCTCTGGATCCGTGCTGCCCGGTTCATCGAGTCCCACATACCCCAACGCAATCTGTTGTTCGTTGCCATCCCCAAACGTTCCGTCGCCCCCGCTGCGAACCAAACGAACGGTGTTGGAGTTGATCGTGGACTCGTTGAGATCCGCGCCTCCTTTGAACAACAGATTGAACTCACGAGGTGCGATGCTCAGCGTATCACCCGACTGCAACAGAGCACCGGCATCTGGCCGAATCGCGATCAACTCGGGCCCTGCCAACAAACGACGATCTTCAAGCTGCTGAGTCAGCATCTTGCGCGACTGGTCTCGATGAAACTGATTTTTGCGGGAAGATCGACGAAGGGCTTTTTTCCGAGAAACGCACGAAAAGGTCGGAGGGTCATAGATCTATATTCCGGAAGGATCAAAAATTGCGGGGGAGACTATTTTTGAGACGAGATGAAGTCGTCCATTACAACATATTTATTGCACTATAGAGTAATCGGGTGGTTAAGAAATCCACCGTTTGATTCCTACAACTAAAAAAAAACCTACAATTGATTTGGGCAAAACTTGCCCGCGACGCAGACCACGATGGGAAAGTTCCCTCAATCTGAAAATTTTCTTCGATTTAGTGCATTGGGGGAGTGGCTTATCCCCAGCGGCAGATAGCCCAATGCCATCTACTTTGGCAACCACAGGGGGATGCTCAAGTAGTGGGATTCGCCAGAATTCCCATCGTTGCTGTTCAAACACCAGGAACTCTGGCGAGTCCCACTACGAAAATAGATGGCATTGGGCTCGCGCCGTGCCGCTACCAAAGTAGATGGATTGGGCGGATAGCTCCCGCGACCTAGCAGCAAAAAAAAAGGGGGGCAGACGCCTGACGACGCCTACCCCCCTTGGTTGTTTTCGCACGATGCGATCGCGATGTTATCGCTTTGAAAACACCGTGTTTTCCCGCCGAATCACTCGAATTCAAGCAGAGCGGAATCGAGTGCCGAAAGCGAATCATCGGACCATTCGTCCGCTTCTCGGTCGTCGGCAATCAGATCGACCGCATCACGATCAATCCAGTCATAAGCATCCAGATCCACGCTGGCATCAAAGACTTCATCGGCTGAAACATTGTCGCTTGAACTGGCAAACATTTTGTCGGGACGACGTGCGAGCGCGAAGGCGGAATCAGGCTCTGCCATCACCGCAACCGTCTCGCTAGTCATCATCGTGAACGGCGTTGCCGTAACCGTAGATGCAGCGATACTTTCGCCTTGTGCCAATTCACCCGAACCGCTTGCCGGTATCGGACCGCGAAGCATCAATTTGTTGATGACTTGCAACGCGTCCAGAGCCGAAATTTGCCGGTCACCGGAAACGTCAAAGTAATTCGGTCCTTGATCCCCTGGCTGAACCGGAATGCTTGAAACATTGCCACCGGCCAGCATCAGTTTGTTGATAATCAACAACGCATCGAGTGCCGAAACGTCACCATCGGCGTTGACGTCCGCGAAGTCGTTCGGATTCTGCAATCGGCTGGCGACGACTTGAACCGCCACGGTTGCCGGCGTGCTGAATCGCCCTTCGTTATCCGCGATCGAATAGGTAAACGAATCGCTTCCAACAAACCCAGTCGCTGGGATGTAACGAATCGTGCCATCGGCGAGCGGTACCGCTTCACCCCGGTTCGGAGCAGTGACAATTCGGATACTCGCCAGGTTCAGCGATCCATTGATGTCGTCACTGTCATTCGCAGCGACATCGATCACCACCGCTTCGTCGACAAACGTGCCTGCGACATCCGATTTGGCGATCGGTGCTGGGTTTGCATCGATCGTAATCACGGCTGGCTCGCTACGAAGTCCGAGATTATCCGCGACAGTGTACGAGAACGTGTCGTTGCCCGAGAAACTGGCGAATGGCGTGTAAGTGATCACCCCGTTCAAGTCAATTTGCACCGAGCCGAACACTGGCTGCAATTCGAGACGAACGGACGTCGAATCAATTTCGCCATCGATATCCGAGTCATTGTCCAGTGGACGGATGATCGTGGCTCCCGAAGCTGCGAGCACTGGATTATCTGCAACAAGGGTCGGGGCATCATTGACTCCATTGATCACGACGCGGACCACTACCGGAGCACTAACCACACCCGCAGCGTCACGCACGGTGTACGAGAACGAGTCGGTCAAACTCTCGCCTGGTGCGAGAGCCTGCAATACCGATGAAGTCAACGGGTTGTAAGTAATCGTCTGAGTCGCAGCATCAAATTTGACGCTTGCTCCGCTGACCGAGGTGGATTCCGCAGGCATGACCAACGTCAGCGTTTCGCTTGGGTTGGTTTGCAGGTCGGGATCCCCGTCGTTGGCGAGCAGCTGTTCGGCCGGAATCGTCAACAAGGTGTCTTCGTCCGACGGGTTCAAAACATCCGACGATGGTCGTGGTGCGTCGTTGATCTCGCCAATCGTGATTTGGAATGAAACCGGTGACGACGTTGCATCGCCGCTATCGGTTGCACTGACCAGGACTGTCACAGATCCCACGGCATTCAACGCTGGCGTGAAT
>NZ_ANOG01000010.1 GCF_000346295.1 Rhodopirellula maiorica SM1
AGCCCTATCGTGACGGCATCTTCCAATCGCAAACGCCAGCCGGATTGAACATCGACCAGCTGTTCATCAATGGAGTCAGCCAGCGAATGGCCCGCTACCCGAACTATGATCCGGCGAAAAAGGCCGAGCCCTACCAGGGATACTCGGCCGATGCGTTTTCGAAAGAGCGAGCGGCGCATTGGAAGAATCCTGCTGGCGGGTACATCCACGCCATGCACCGGGCCAGTTGGGGTGGGTATCACTATCGGATTACTGGCAAAGATGAATCCGGCGAAGTCACCTACGAAGGCGGCTGGCAGAACAATCGCCAGATGGGCATGCACAAAGACTATCGGATGGTCGAAAATATCTTCGAAGAACTGGACGCCGCGGGCGAATGGTTCCACGACGCTTCCTCATCAACGCTGTACTATCAGCCCGCTGCTGACGTCAACCTGGACACCGCAAAAGTCGAAGTGGTGCGGTTGCGTCACCTGATTGAAATCAATGGCAGCGAAGCCAATCCTGTTCATCATATGACGTTTCAAGGCTTCACGGTTCGGCACGCGGCACGAACATTTATGGATAGCAAAGAACCCCTGCTGCGATCCGACTGGACGATTTATCGAGGCGGCGCGATTCTGCTAACGGGTACCGAACAGATTCAGATTTTGGACACCGAGTTCGATCAGGTTGGTGGCAACGCCGTTTTCGCGAGCAACTACAACCGCGACGTGCTCGTGCAGGGTTGTCACATTCACGATACCGGTGCGAGCGGCGTGTGCTTTGTCGGCGATCCGGACGCGGTACGAGATCCGTTGTTCGAATACGGTCAGACGAACGATCTGTCGAAAATTGATCGCACCGTGGGTCCCAAGACAAACAACTACCCGGCGGATTGCGTCGTGGACGATTGCTTGATTCATGGCATTGGACGCGTCGAACGCCAACCGGCGGGCGTGCAGATTTCGATGGCTCAAGACATCACGGTTCGTGATTGCTCGATCTACGATACCGCGCGTGCTGGCATCAACGTCAGCGAAGGCACGTGGGGCGGCCATCTGATCCAGCGCTGCGATGTCTTTGACACCGTTCTGGAAACCCATGACCACGGGTCGTTTAACTCCTGGGGACGTGACCGCTACTGGCGACGCGATAGTTTGACCACCTCACAAAAAGCGGTCGACGAAGATCCCCAACTGCCCTTCCTCGATGCGATGAAGACCACCGTGATCCGTGACAGTCGCTGGCGATGCGATCATGGCTGGGACATTGACCTGGATGATGGTTCGAGCAACTACGACATCTACAACAACTTGTTACTCAACAAAGGACTGAAGCTTCGCGAAGGTTTTCGCCGCCATGCGTATAACAATGTGATGCCGGTGGGCTGGTTCCATCCGCACGTCTGGTTTCAAGGCAGCAACGATCGAGTCTACTCCAACATCTTCTCGAACAGGCACAGTCCGGCTCGCATGAGTCGACCGTATACCCGCGGCGAGACGATGGTGGATCGCAATTTCTTCGCGACCACCAATCCAGAGGTCCTCGATTTCTCAAAGCGACTCGGCTGGGATGCGAATTCACTCTTGGGCGACCCGATGTATGTCGATCCGGAAAACGGTGACTTCCGAGTCAAAGAGGGCTCGCCGGCATTGAAGGTTGGCTTCGAAAATTTTCCGATGGACCAGTTCGGCGTCAAAAAACCCTCCCTGAAAGCGATCGCTCGTACACCGGAGATTCCGGACTTGAAAACAAGCGAGAACAAGCCGACGCGGAAACAACCGCCGTTGGTGGAAAAGGTTTCCACGGCGTGGCAAGGAGCACTGCTACAGGATCTTCAGGAAGAGGATTTCTCGGCCTATGGAGCCAGCAAAGAGGAGGGCGGAGTGGCGCTGGAGAAAGTCACAGCAGACTTTGCGGCGGCAAAGGCTGGTTTGCTGAAAGGTGACTTGATCCAGGCAGTCAACGGAAAATCGGTTGCCAATATCAAACAGTTCCTACGGGCGGTGCAAGGTTCTGGCGACGAACCGCTGAAGCTCACGATCTTGCGAAACCAGAAGCCGATGGAGCTTTCGATTCAGCCATCAACGACGGTTGTGATTGAATCCGCTCAATCTTCTGTCGGCTTCAAAAAGCTGGTGCCGCCAGCCGCTTCGACGCACAAGATCACGACCAATAGGCAGACATCGAACGAGCCGCTGGCGACGTTGACCGACGGCAAGCTTGCGGCCAATTATGGCCCTGTGTTCGCTAACGGGATTAACGACGGCAAGTACAAAATGGATCTGGGTGCGGTCAAACCAGTTACAGCGATCAGCAGTTGGTCATTTCGTCAAAGCAAAAATCGCAGTGCTCAGAAGTTGACGATTTTCGCCAGTGATTCGGAGCAAGACCCCGGCTGGAATCTGGACAAGATGACGCCGATTGGCACCATCGATACCGGTGTGGTCGACGAGAATTACACGGCGGCGTCGCTCCGCGCGGTGAATAACAAAACGCTGGGACATTTCCGTTGGATCCTCTGGAGCGTTTCACCGGTCTCTGACCAGGGCGGCGGCGAGAATACAACGTTCCAAGAATTGGCTGTTGAGCTGGCAAACCCCACCGTCGGTTCGTTCCCGAAACCAGCCAACAATGAAGATTAATCGCCGAGCACGCCACCATCGGGGCGTCATGCGACTTAAGCAGCTAGGCAGAAGGCTTTCCGTATATTAGCCGCTTTGGCCGCAAGCAGGCTGTTGATTTAATGAAGTCTTTTATAGCAAGGGATGGCTGACGGACTACCTCGTCCGTCAGTGGTGTATCCGACGGACTAGGAAGTCCATCGTACGACTAAATCACCAGCCTGCTAGCCACGGTTCCGACATTCAACCGGGGCTAGCGACCAAACGGCTAACGGGATTTCACCCAATGATTCCTGCCTACCTGCTTAGTGGAGTGACGAGACTCGTAACCTCGTCCACTACGGAGAAAACACTTGCTCCCAAAGGAATAAAGTTTGCTGGCGTTGCAAAGAGGATGACAGGTTTTGCGTCTTGGGATGCAATCCGGTTCACGCACGGTTGCGTCAATCCGGGACGACGACGAATTGGCCCTCGCTGCGGACGTAGATCATGCAGTGTGTGTCGTCGTCGCACGAAACCCGATGGGTCATCTCGCCCTTCGAGCTGAAATAGCTACCGGGCGGCATGACCTTAATGTTGTCGATTCCATTTGAACGGTAATTCGCTTGGCCCTCGATCACGACGGCGCGAAACTCGGATCCCTGGCTGCGAATTTTGCCCACAAAACCGACTGGTAGCTTGACGAGAGTTCCGTTGACCGGATCCGACTGCGGGTTGCCCCAAAGAAAAGCGATCTTCGATGGGTTCGCTGTTGCCGACGGCGCCGGCGGCTCGATCCACGATGTGCTTGATTGGCCAAGCCAAACAATGTTCGACGCGTCTACGTTGACCGGTCTTTCACCGTTATCAAAAGCCTCTTCCGTGGGCATGACAAGGTAAGGGCCTTTGTCGATCTCGATATACGCGATGGTCGTACCACGGGCAGCAGTGATATGAGGTTCACCAGCAGGCTGGGTCCAGAAAGCCCCAACGTGCATCCACATCGGTTCGGCATCGGGATCATCGTTGTGAACCCCGCCAGCGATCACGACGCCACGGTAAGTGATATTGTGGATGTGTGGCGGAGATGAAAATCCGTCCACGAATTTCACGAGGAACCCGGTCGCTTCCGTTCCGGCTCGATCGCCCCAAAGGGTTGCAGCCTGCGGACTCGCGTCACCCCGGGCAGGATTGAGCGGCGTCCACTCGACATCCGACACCAGAACCAAGTCGGATGTCGACTCGGTTGTCGGTTCTTCAGCAAAGCCGTCGAACGCGGTCGCGCACACGCCGATTGCAAATACGAGCAGGACGAAAGCTTTGCTACAGGAAGGAGACATTGGTTCAATCTCGGTAAATGTTCAAGTGAGACGGTCGTGGATGAGCGGTCACGAGTCCCCGGTGGTTTGAAATGCGCGACCGACTCGTTGCCTCTCGTCCACGACGTCAGGTGGTTAGTTGTCAACGACCACTTTGCCCATCGCTTTTCCGCTCTGCAATCGAGCGTAGGCCTGTCCAACTTCATCAAGCGAAAAACGTTGCTCATCCAGTACAGGCTTGAGTCCGCCAGATTCGCAAATCGAAGCGAGTTTGCGAAGGATTTCCCCGTGCTGTTCTCGCTTGAAGTTGTGCAGCATCGGAATCAACATAAACACGACATGCAACGACAATCCCTTGAAGTGAGCCGGAGTCAAGTCTAACTCGCACATCGAGACAGTGGTAGCCACTTGGCCGTTCAGTGCAGCGGCTTCGAACGAGTTCGTTAGGTTGGCACCGCCAACCGAGTCGAATACCAGATCAAATCCAGCCCCATCGGTGTGTTTAGCCACGTACTGCTCGACCGTTTCGGTTTTGTAGTTAATGCCCGTGCCGCCGAGTTGTTCGATCAATGCCAATTGTTTCTCGCCGCCACCGGTGGAGTAGACTTCGGCGCCGAAGTGTTTTGCGAGTTGCAGCGCAACATGCCCGACGCCTCCTGAGCCGCCGTGCACTAGCACTTTCTGGCCTTGTTGGATTCCAGCACGCATCAAACCTTCGTAGGCCGTGATCGCAACCAGCGGCAAGGCTGCGGCTTCTCGCATCGACAGATTCTTTGCCTTGTGGGCAATCAAGTTGCTGTCGGCCACCATGTACTCGGCTAGCGCGCCGGGCAAGTCGGCTAATCCGCCTGCGCAGCCATAAACCTCATCGCCGACTGAAAAATCGGTGACGCCATCGCCAACGGCTTCGACCGTTCCAGCAAAATCCATTCCCAGAATCGCGGGCGTGTCAGGCGATAGAGGCAACTCTTTACCCATGCTGCGAATCATCGTATCGACCGTGTTCACGCTCGACGCGGCAATCTTCACCAGCACGTGGCCTGCTTTCACTACGGGTTTTTCAACGTCTGCCGCTTCAAACGCGGCGTTCTCGCCATAGGACTTAATGAGCATCGCTTTCATAACTGTTTCTCTTTGGTTTGGGGGGAGTGAACCTTTGATTGCCTTTCACCGTGACTGTGCTCATAATACGAGTACACCACATACAGGCAAGTACGTACATTTCGGACACGTAGGCACAAAATGGATACCAAGAACAAGGCCCGGCACACCAGTTATGTGCTGCCCGCCTGTCCCGTCGAAGCGACGCTGGAGTTGATCGGAGGCAAGTGGAAAGGCATCGTGCTTTTCTATTTGCTTGATGGACGACTTCGTTTTAGTGAACTCAAACGAAAAATCGGTTGCGTCACCCAGCGGATGCTGACCAAGCAGCTTCGTGAACTCGAAGCCGCCGGTTTGGTCAACCGAATCGTCTACGCCGAAGTGCCGCCGCGAGTTGAATATGAACTCACCGAAGAAGGCAAATCGCTCCAGCCAGTCTTGATGGCCCTAAAGGAGTGGGGTGAAAAGCACGCGATGGATTTGATCTCCACACGGCAATAACGTCCTCAACCGCGACGATTTTTTCGACACGTGTCGCTGATCACGCCCCGACCGACATGCCCGTAACTCGTTTCACCGGTAGCCGCAGGTGACGTACGCGCCGGATATAAACGACGCCTCCGGCTATCGGTTTAACGACTCATACAATAGCAGAGTAGGCATTCGCCTCCTCAAGCAACGAACGATTGCCTCTCCTTGCTCGTTTAACCGGTAGCCGCAGGCGACGTCGGCGACAGCTAGACACGATTCATGCCCGCAACATAGGGGATCACCATGGTTCACGCCTATCACATCATTCTGCCAATGTACGGCTTTTGGCTGCCGAATGATCCGCGCGGATCGTGGTCTCATTTTGTGGCGAGTTGGGAACTCGCGTGCTTTGGAGAAACGACTCGCCACCTGGAACAACGCACGCTCGCACAGCTCTCGGACGAAGAGCTCGCTCACCGCGAAGCGGCCCGAAAAGCTTTGAGGTATCCGGCTGTTACTCTTAACGGAAACCAGGCATTGTCCATCGCCAATGGATTTAAAGCGAAAGCGGCAGCCAGCAAATATCAGATCCTGGCTTGTTCGATTTTACCTGAGCATACGCATCTGGTGATTGCTCGCCATCGCTACAAAATCGAACAAATTGCAAACCTGTTAAAAGGTGCCGCAACGCGACAGTTGATGGATGATGAAATACATCCACTTGCCAATCATGCAGGCTCCGATGGAAAGCCACCGCATGTATGGGCCGCCCATCAATGGAAATCATACCTCGACAGTGACGAAGCGATTGAGAATGCAATCGCATATGTGATCGAGAATCCTTTGAAAGAGGGCAAGAAGCGACAGGATTGGCATTGGCTCTCACCCTATCGCGGCCTGGACAACGGATGGGTTACCTATTGATGACGTTTCACTGGTAGCCGCAGGCGACGTACGCGCCGGATGCAAACGACGCCTCCGGCTATCGGTTAAACAACTCATATCAACCAGCGCAGATCGTTTAACCGGTAGCCGTAGGCGACGCATACGCTGGATAGAGACGACGCCTCCGGCTACCGGTTAAACGACTCATATCGAGGCGGCGGGTACAAACGTCGCCTTCGGCTACCGGTTAAACAGATAGCGAGTGGAGATCATTTGGGCTGTACGAGTCGCCGAAAATACTGGTCCCAACTTTGGTGAGGCCGTCCGGTGGCTTTCTCGAAATGGCTTTCGTTGTTTAACGCGCCGTTGCGGATGCCTTCATAGATTCCTGCGATAATGTTGCCTATGAATTCACCGAGCTCTGCGGCCCGGTCTTCTCGATACTCTGCGACGGACATCTTGCGGTATTTCAAGTCGGTTCCAAAGGCGGTGTTCAGGTAGTCGGCCAACTGTTGTTGCGTGATCGCTTCGCCATGCAGGTTGTAGGTTTGGCCGTTATGCTGCGATTGAGTTAGCATCCGCGCGTAGGCGTACGCCAATTCGCCGCGGGTTGTGTAACCGCACAATCCGTCGCCGGCACAGTTCGCGATTTCGCCGCGTTCTTTGTATGTCTCGATGTAATCGACGTCGGGTTCGATGTAGATTCCGTTCCGGCCGATCACCCAGTCGAGCCCGCTGTCGCGAACGTCTTGTTCGGTTTGCCGATTGCTTTGCACAACGGGCGAGAAAGCGGTATCTTTTTCGGCTCCTTGAATACTGGTGTAGACGATCTTTTTCAGACCAGCGGTCTTTGCCGCTTCGATCACGTTGCGATGTTGACCAATCCGTTTGTCTGGAGCGTCCATCCCGGATACCAGCAACACGGAGTCAACTCCTTGCAGTGAGTTTTCCAGATCACTTCGCAACGCATAGTCACCAGGGCGAATTTCGATGCCCAGCGATTCCGCTTTGCTGGGCGTTCGGGCGAGCCCAACGACATTCTCCTTACCGACGATCTCGGCAGTGGCTTTAGCGATTTCGGAACCAAGCTGGCCGCTAGCGGCGGTCACGGCGATTTTTGTCATGGAATGTTCCTCGACGATGTCGGAAGTACGGGCAGGTTTTGTTACTTGAAAACGAATAGGATCGGATTAATCAAGCAAATTCGCTACTTGCTCGGCGGAGTACTTGAACGTTTTGAAGGCAGGAGCAGGACCATCGTAGCGAACGACGACATCCCCATCCGAGGCAACTTCCCAGACCCTTCTTCCCACAGTGTCGGTTAGAAGTGTGTTCCCGTTGGGCAAGCGGCGAGCGCCGCCTTGAAAGGGGGCGAAAAAGTCCTTGTGTTCCCAGAACCAGATTTGCTTCGCTTCAAACGCTCCTGCTTTCCCCATAACGTAACGTCCATTGGCAAGGGTGGGACGAATCTCATGGACATTGCTCATTCCCTCCAACTGCTGCTGGGCAGCAGCGGCTGCCGCTCCACCCGCGCCTACTCTGGCGATACTGCGCGTGCCTGTATTGTTATTGAACACCAAGATGTTGCCGGCTCCAGGAAGACCCTCGTCAACCCAGTTCGCGTCGTGTTGATTCTGGAAGAGGCGATCCTTCTCCGTACCGCGTGCGTAGGCAGCGGGATTACCGTATCGGAACAACAGGTCTCCCCCTTTGCCGCCGCGGCCGCCTGCGGAGCCCGCGGCTTGTTCGATGGTCGTGCTGTGGTCGATCACCCAGATTTCGTTATAGATGAAGGAGCTAATCAGGATTTGATCCATGCCCGCGTGATAGTCGAGCGCATTCAAATGCTGTCGCACCGCATTCATTGGCGCATAGCTTTTAGGGAAGTGGGCATCGATCTTTTCCGGATGATCGGCGATGGCACCGTAATTGGCCGCATTGGAATTTTGATCCTGAATCATGTGGTCAATAAAACGCCAATACCAGACGACTTCATGGGATCCGTTTTCCAGATCGGGTTTGATCTCCAACACTCCATCGGACCAGACCGTTTTCTGTTTGCCGGCCGACCAACCGGCCGCCGCCGCTTCTTTGGGGCTGATTTCTTCGTAGATTAAGACCAGAATATTGCCGTTGGGCATCGGCAACATATCGTGGTGAAAGGTGATTTTGTTCCCGTTGAAACGAACGTCCTTGGCACTCAACTCCCAGATGGCTTTTCCAGTTGTGTCGGTGATCTGAAGCGTGTCGGTGGCGGCCACGGGCTGCCCCGTAAGATAGCTTCGATCTCTTCTACCAGTACGCAGCAGGCCACCGGAATCCAGCAGGTACGAGGTATGTCCGCCTCCGGTCAAATCGGTATCCCAGCGATGAACGACCTTGCCCTCCGCATCGAGCAGCATGGCGTAATTAACGACATCGGTAGCCAGTTCATCCGCCTGGTGCCAAAACAGGTAACCTTGATAGAGCTCATCAGGCAACGCCAGATCGATCTTTTCCATGACCGCATCACCGATCGATGCGATCGTTGGAGTTTCTTGTCGCGGTCGAGAACGTGCATCTTTCTCTGCTTCTGCTTTTGATACCTGTTCACGAAGTTCACGAGCGACGGTGAGGTAGTAGTTCCGCGCGGTTGCGTTGACCATGGTGCGAGCCAGCTTGGTCAGCGCGTCCGCTTTCACGAGCTTCGCGTCGGTGTCGTTTTTGTCAATTGCCAACAACTGATCGGCGAGCTGTGCAGTCCATTGATTGTCGTCTGACTTAAGGGCTTCTTTTGCCGCTGCCAGTAGTTTGTCTTTTCCGCCGGCCAGCTTGACCATCCGTTCGGCTTCCGCTTTCGGTGGCAGCGGGAACAGGTTCGATGGGTTGCCGTCGAACCAGCCAAGGTAGTTGTTGAATGTCTGGCGGACGCCCCAATCGGGATGCCCGTAGAAGGGTTGCAAGTACTCGCTGTTCGCCAAACGCTCGGGAAGCTGGACGTACTCGACCAACTCGTCCGGCGTCAGGCCTTTGTTGATGCCTTCAACCGTTTTGTCATGAACGAATTGAACCGCGTCGCGGTAGTCCCTCAAAACCCGGCTGACCTCGTCGGCTCCCACGACCGGAACCGTGTGCCCGCCCACCAGTGCGTCCGCTTTGCGATCGGCCATCTTCGCCAGGGATCGTGCCCACAAACGCGTCTGTCGCTGGGGAGTTCCGCGAATGGCGTACAGGTTCGGGAAGGATCGGTAGAAAGTGTCTCCGGCAAACAGGACTTTGCCGGCGGGATACCAAACGGAGATGCCATCGTTCGTTTCTCCGGGCGATGAAGTGAGTTCAAGTTCCACGCCGGCGACGTTGATCGTCTTTCGCTCGACGTCAAGAAAGTGAGTCGGGTTCGTGCCTTCGTTGGACGAGAAGACTTCGCCGCCCCGTTTGGGATAGCGGGCCGGTGCGACACCGTTGTTGATGCGTTGCTCGGGCGGCAGCTTGAAGCCTGCTTGTCGAGCACCGCGTACGTTTTGGTAGGTCAGCCCGCCCGCTTTCCACGGACCGGATTCGCTGCCGAAATTTTTATGTCCCCAGATTTGTGGACGGTTTGTGCCAAGGAACATCGCCGCTCCGCCGGTGTGGTCGCCGTGCGAGTGGGTGTAGATAATGGCGACGACCGGTTTGTCGGTGAGCTCGCGGAATTTCTTGGCGATTTTTTCGGCCGCTTCGGGCATCATGCCGGTGTCGATAATGATCACCCCGTCTTCGCCAACGATCATCGAGACGTTGGCCACGCTGTAGCCGACGGCAACATGGACGTTGTCGGCGACTTGCATGATCTGTTCTTTGAACTGTTCGTTTTGTTGAGTCAGTTTTCGCGTCGCCGCGTTTTCTTGCGCGAGCGTTGGGCTTGGTGGGGAAAGTACAGTGGTTAGTAGGCAGGTGAGGATGATGGGGAGGTGATGTCGCATGAGTTTCTCCGGTTTGAGGGTTTCGTTTAACCGCGTTTGACCGTCAGCCGAAGGCGTACGTGTTTTAGATGCACAGCGTACGCCTTCGGCTGACGGTTAAACGAAGCGGACAATAGCGTAAGCCGCCAAGGCTTCCGGCAGCACCACGATTCAACGTCGCCCCGCCGAAACGCTCCGCGCGTTCTGCTATGAAATTGTTTGACTTTCCGTTCCCTGTTTTTGCTTGGCGATCAACCCGAAATCGAAGAGCACGACGTAGGCTGCGGGGATGGCGATGAGGACGAGCACGGTCGAACTGAGCAGACCAAAGCATACACTGACGGCCAGCGGAATCAGGACTTGCGCTTGACGGCTGGTTTCGAACAGCAACGGCGTCAGTCCGGCAATCGTGGTGGCTGAGGTGAGCAGAATGGCGCGGAAGCGAAGTCGGCTAGCTTGACGCGCGGATTCTACCACATCACTTCCCGCAGCATGCTCCTGCTTCAAAAACAGCACCAGCAAAATTGAATCATTCACGACCACGCCCGCCAAGGAGACGAATCCGAGGACACTGGGAATCGAAAGCGCGTTGCCTGTGATCAGATGCCCCCAAATGACGCCGATCAATGCCAGCGGAATGGCCGCCATCACAATCAGCGGTTCCGTCCAGCTCTCAAATTGGTAGCTGAGGATCGCGAACACGCCGATCAAGCCCAACACGAATGCTTGAAGCATCGAGTTGCCCGTCTCCGCCGACTCCTGCGACTCACCTTCGATCTGGACGGAGACATTCGGATGTTGCTGTCGAATCTCCGCGATCGCGTTTCGTCGGAACAGGCCCATCAGACTGGCGGTATTCGCAACCCGCGTGTCGACTTCGCCGATCAGCGTCACTGTGCGCCGACCGTCGAGCCGTGCAATCCGCGACCAGCCTGTGGCGACTTCAACTTTGGCAACGGCCGAGAGCGGCACGCGACTACCATCGGCCAGCACGATGTGAAAATCGCTGAAGTCTGCCAGAGAATCGCGATCCGCCGATTTCAGACGAGCGACGATTTCGTAAGCTTCCGAGCCGACTTGAATCTCATCCGCGATGGTGCCCTGGAACGCGGCACGCACCTGATCGGCAATCGTCGTCACATCCAACCCCAGCCCGACCGCTCCTTCATCCAGCCGAATGCGGTATTCCTGTTTGCCAGGCCGCAGATCATCCGTCAGGTTGAAGACGCCCTGATACTGATCGAAAAACGTGAGCGCCTGCTGTGCTGCCTGCTTGGCGTCGCTGAGATCTTCACTCTGAAAGCGAATTTCAATGGGCCGTCCGGCGGGACCGAAGCTCGATTCGCCATAAGTAACACTGATCACATCCGGCAGACGACCGACCGCTTCCCGCCATGCCTGAACCACGGCATCAATCCGAGTCGCACGATTCTCAGGGCTCAACAGATCCGCCGTCACGGTTGCCACATGCGAACCGGACTCAAACGCATCGGCGTTGGTTCCAAACTGGACCTGCACGATTTCAACCAGCTCCCGTCCGTCCGGCTGGTCAGGCGTGAAGCGTCGGTTGACTTTTTCCAGACCGTCCGAGATTCGCTGCACGATCTCTTCGGTACGTTCGACGGGCGTGCCTTGGGGAAGCAGGATGCGGGCTTCCACGATTTCGCCTTCGGTGGTCGGAAAACCCTGAAACGGAACAATCCCGCTGGCGACCAGGGCCAGCGACGCGACAAACAGCCCGGCAATGCTTCCCAGGAACAGGTAACGCCAGCGAATTGCGGTATCGACGCACCGGCCCAGGACCGATTCACGCAGCCACTCAAGCACCCCATCCATCGAGCGGCGAAGTCGGCCCGCCCGCTCCAGACCGCTGTGACCAAGCGAGTGACCTAGGTGAGCCGGCAAGATAATGAACGCTTCGATCAGGCTGACGGCCAGCACCAGGATCAGCACCATCGGGATGACTTGCAGCACTTTGCCGATAAAGCCGGACAGCGACACCAGCGGCCCAAGCACACAGATCGTCGTCAGGAACGAAGAAACGACGCCGCCGGAAACTTCTTTGACGCCGTCCACCGCGGCCTGCATCGCCGGTTTGCCGAGACTCAGATGCCGGGCGATGTTCTCCGAGATCACGATCCCGTCATCCATCAGAATTCCGGTGGCTAACAGCATCGCCACCAAGGTGATCATGTTGATGGTCAGCCCCAGCATGGGCATCAGAAACAACGCGCCGAGAAACGACACCGGCAGGCTCATCACAACCCAGAACGACATCCGCAGGTTGAAGAACATCCACAAGGTGCAAAAGACGAGAATAATCCCCTGGACCGCGTTTTTGAGGACCAGTTCCAATCGGTCGCGAATCAAGGTCGACATGTCGTTGACGACCGCAATGTTCAACAGCGGCTGACGCTGACGCTCCTGTTCTAGGAACTCACGCACGGCCGTGGTCACCCGGATGGCGTCCTGAGTCTTTGTTTTTTTGATCCGCAGCACGCCGGCCCGTTCGCTGCCCAACAGGCTCTTGACCTCTTCGTCCTCGAACACATCGACGACTTGCCCAAGATCACGCAAACGAATTTCCGCTCCGCCTCGGGTCCCCTTGATAATCAGATCCTCAAGTTCCTCCGGTGTACGGCGCTGTTCGACGAAGCGCAGCAGGACTTCGTTGTCGCGAGTTTCCAGCGCCCCGGCCGGAATGTCGATCCCCTGTCGCGCGATGACTCGGGCAACCTCGGCGGCCGTCAATCCGTAGCGTCGCAAGGCTTCGTCCGACAATTCGACGCGAAGTTGACGATCGGAAAAACCTTCCAGCTCGACCGGGGACACCTGAGGAACCTGTTGCAAACGATCCTTCAGGTTCTCGCAATGGATCTTCAAGTCTCCTGTCGACAGCGGACCGGTGACAAGCAGAACCATGACCGCTTCGGTTCGTCCAAGCTGGGTGATCACGGGATCCTCGACATCGGCAGGGAATTCGGTGATCGCCTCGACCTCCGACTCGATGTCGTCTTGGAACAGAGCGATATCGGCGCCGTCACGCATTTCGACGGTGATAACGGCAACGCCCTCCTGCGCCTCGGAGCGGACTTCTTTGACGTTTTCCACACCGTCGATTGCGTCTTCCACTCGCCTGCAGACAGCCTCTTCAACTTCCTCGGCTGTCGCACCGAGATAGAGGATGCGGATTTGAATTTCCGTCGCTGAGAACTCCGGAAACGTTTCCCGTTCTAGTTTCGGCAGTGCAAACAGGCCTGCAATGATAAACAGCAGCATCAACAGGTTGGCCAAAGTTGGATGCCGCGCGAATCGATCAATCATCGCTACCCCCAACTTCTGTAGTTGGTGATTGCGATGACGTTACCTGATTGGCGTCCACGCCACGAGCGTCAGCAACCAGTCGCTCACGCAGTGAATCGTCCTGAAGCGGCTGGACCAGCATGCCTTCGATAGCCGGCGTGGGGTCGGAAACCACCAGCGTCTCTCCGCCCGCTAGCCCGCTACGGACGACAGCGAATTCACTCTGCCGAAATTCGATCTGAACAGATTGGCGTCGCAGACGCTGGTCGCCATCGAGCACGTAGACATGGCCGTCATGCAGCGCGTGTCGGGGAACGATTACTTGGTCTGTCCGGGCTTGCCCGATCAACGTCACGCGGCAGTACGTGCCTTGCAGCAATGGCGGACGCACGCCGGGAACCACTTGCTGATAGGGATCGTCGACGCCCACCACCAAGCTTAAACTGCGAGTTTGTGGATCGAGCGTCTCGCGAATTCGCATGAACCTTGCCGACCAGCGAGCGGGTATATCGGCGGAAGCCATCTCGACGATCGCTTGCACGTTGAAGATATCACGCACCCGCTGCATCGAAATTTCCTCAAACACCGCCGCGCCGGTCGGATTGTGAATCAACCGCCGCACTTCGCGCATCGGTGCTTGGGCTTCCACTTCGACGAGGTCATTGCTGTAAGCTTCAAACAGCGACTGTCCCGCTGCGACGTACTGGCCGACATCCAGCGTAACCGTGCCCAACCGGCAATCAAACGGTGCGCGAATGTCTGTGTGCTTCAGGTCCAATTCCGCTTGAGCCAACTGGGCCTGCTTAAGTTCGAGATTGGCCTGTTGACTTTGCTTCCGAGCCGGCAATAGGTTCAACGCGCTCGATTGTTCCTGAAGTCGCTGCTGCTGCGTCAAGACGGCTCGCTGTTGAGCGTCGACTTCGGATTGCGCCGTAGCATTCCGTGCAACCAGTTGTTCAATCCGTTTCATCTCTCGCTGCGTCACGCTTAGCGCATCGCGCTCAATCTTCAAGGACGCCTGCAGGTTTTCCTCGGTCCGCGTTAGTTCCTCGATCAGAGCCTTTGCCTGCTCGATCTCCGCCTCCAACTGAGCCACCGCATACTGGTATTCCGTCGGATCGATCTTCAGCAGCAATTGGTTTTTGCTAACGAACGAACCCGACTCAAGTTCCGGATGAACCTCGACAATCCGGCCGTCGACCTGCGCGACGGCCTGCCATGTTTGCCCTGGAGTGGCCGTTCCGTAACCAACCACTTGCGGCAGCACATCGACAACGGGAACTTCGATGACGCGCAACATCCGCGATGCTTCGTCGGCCACTTCAAGCTCCGGTTGCGGGCGGTTCCCCACGATCCAAACAGCAACCACCAGGCCCACCACTAACGGCGGAACGAACAACAAGCGACTTGCCCATCGCTTTAAGAATTCAAAGAATCTGGCTCGACCGTTTTTTGTCAAAGCAACTCTCCATTAAGGGGATGTCAGTCCCGGATACATTTCGACACTTCTCACTAATCGCCATCGAATCTAGCCATATTTCGTTTGGCAATGATCGTTTAACCGGTAGCCGAAGGCGTCGAATGGGCCGGGTCGGTACGACGCCTTCGGCTACCGGTTAAACGAGGGCGTTCAAAATTTTAAAACCACACTTCACTCAAATGGCCGGATTCGAGTTCGTTGGCGTAGCTGAGATAATAGTTCCGGTTCGGCGCGTTGTACTCGCGTGCAGCCAAACCTCGCAGTGCCGTGATTTTTACTTTGCGGGCCAGCTTCTTGTTGCCATCATCCAGCCATTTCACATGGTCAGCGAGTTCCAAGGCCCACTGGAAGTCTTTCTTTTCCAAAGCGGATTTCATCTGCTCGGTCAGCTTCTTTGTGCCACCAGCCAGTTCGGCAATTTTGCGAGCTTTGAGCTTCGGTTGGAGCGGATTCAACGTCGTCGGATTGCCGTCGTACCAGCCCAATAAGCCGGCATAGATGGCTCTCACCGCGTGCGGAACCGATCCGTAGAACTCGATCAAGTACGGTTTGTCTTGCAGATGCTCGGGAAGTTTGACTTCATGCGCGAGCTGGTCGGGACTCTTGCCAGCGTTGATGCCTCGAACCGTTTGATCATACACGCTGCGAATCGCTTCGCTGTAATCTTTCAGTGCTGCGGTGGCCGCCTCTTGTCCTTGGATGGGCATCGTATGGCCGGGAACCAAAACGTGTGGCTTAAACTCTGCCATCTTCGCAACGCTTTCTGACCAACTCAGCACATCACGATAGGCCGTGCCACGAATCGCATACAGGTTGGGGAACGAACTGTAGAAGTTGTCGCCCGCCAGCAGCACCTTCTCCTTGGGTAGCCAGATGAACATGGCATCGTCGGTTTCTCCGGGGCCGATGTGAAATTCGATCTCGACACCCGCGATCGTCGTTTTGAGCCCACTGTCGGGAACCGTAACGGTAGGTGGAAGGTAGCCTTCGCCACGATCGCTATCGTGGGTATTCGCCGGTGCAACACCGCGGTTGGTGCTTTCTGGTGGCGAGAGCTTCCGTCCGAACTGACGCACATTTCGCTTCATCTTGACTGGATCTACCGCTTTGTTGACGCCTTCAGCGGAACCAAATCTATCCGTAGCATAGATGTCTGGTCGCTCATCTCCAACGAAGGCGCTGGCTCCACCAATGTGATCACCATGGCTGTGGGTATAGACGATCGCCTTGACCGGCTTTTCGCTGTACTGCCGGAAAGCCTCAGCCGCTTTCGCAGCACTGGTTGGACCGAAGAGAGTGTCGACGATGATGACGCCGTCCGTACCAACAATCATCGACGTATTGGCGCCGTGAAAACCAACGGCTGTAAAAACGTTATCGGCGACTTTGACAATTCCCTGCTCAAATTGCTGCTGCTGAGCATTCAGCATCCGCAGTGCCGTGTCGGGTTCAACCTGTGTCTGTCCGTTGGCAACCACGGCAACCAGACCCCAGAGACAGAAGGTAACGACGATCTTATTCATGGCTTAGGCCTTTGAGATGAGTTATGTCAAATTCTTTTGCATCGTTCGCAGAACATTTCGCGTTGTTTCCAAATCCGATTTTGAGATGCCCTTGAGCGTTTTTTTTCGCAGGTCATCCAACATGGGTAGCACCGTTTGAAGTTTCTGCTCACCACGGCGAGTCAAACCGACCATCACGATGCGAGCGTCTTCACTCGACACGCTCCGCTGGACAAACTGATGTTCAACCAGTCGATCCAATTGTCGTTTTACCGTCGTCGGATCACGAATCATTAATGCTGCCAACTCGTTCATGCTTAGCGGACGACCGGCATCCAGTAACGTGATCAGCGTCTGTGTTTCCTCAGGCGAGAACGGCCAACCGGCATTCTTCAGCACCGCTGCCATTGCCGCACGAATCAGATAGGCCACCCGTCCGATCGCGAACCCAGGCGATGACTCGGAATCAAAATGCATTTTCAGCTCCTTGAGAATCCGGAATCGAACCAGTCGTGGCCCCAGCAAAAATCGGGCGATACCAATCAAAGTAGCAATAAATCAGCAGCGCACACGCTGCGAAATCAGGAAGCCCGATCACGAGGTACTGATGCGCAAAGAAGATCACGTACAGCAGGATGTTGAATGCATAAGGCAGCGACATCAAGATCGCCAATGGCGCTGTACGCGGAAAGAACATCAATCCGCCCGCGACCGTCTTGAAAAAACCAACCCAAAAGATCAGATAGCCTGTCTTCCCGATCGCGATCATGAATTGACCGACCTCATCAGGCGAATCACTCACCGGATAGCCATTGATGGCAAACCTCATCGTCATGATCCCCGTGCCAAACAGAAAGAACGCGAAGAGTAGCCGCGTGAACAACGCGAGACGTGGAAGTCGAACGCGGCGTTTTTCCAATGAAGCCATGTCACTTGGTCTGTGCGAGGGAAGATAATTGGGGACAAGGCATCGAGTCCCATTCCACAAACGGAGGTCGCATATCACTGCGGCAGGACCTGTTGTCTCGTCCGCCACACCAACAGCAACCCGCATACCTGTACGATACAGCCAACTTTCGACATGTCAAGACTTACAAGCAATATTTAGATTGCTTCTATCCAAGCTCGTGTTTCGGATCGCCGAAAGCATTCGACCAGCGGAAACGATCGAGACGGCGAGTTCTTTGACACCGAAGTCGCTTCACCGCAGCGGACCGTTCCGACATTCAACCGGGCTAGCACCCAAACGGCTAACGGGATTTCACCCAATGATTCCTGACCACATGCTTAGAAAATGCACGTGCAGGATAGAGAGGGCAAGAGCCAAGCATCGGGAGTGGTGGCGGCAGATTTCGTCTGCCGACGAATGATTTTGCTTGCTGCCGACACCTGCGGTTGGTTACGGTTCGTCACGGTAGCCCGCGTCATAGTAGATCTGCGCCGCTTCTTTGTGGGGCGGTCCCCATCCAAGCTCTTCTAATAAATCACGCCGCTTCTTGAGGTACCATTTCGCTTCAATCGACTGCTGGTTGGCCTCGAGCAATTCCAGTGCTCGCGCTTTCTTTCCGGCTCGCCGCAATATCCGATCCTCCAACAGAATGAACTCGGGACGCCCCTGGTTGGCTTGATCAATCAGCTTTTGATAGACCGCCAACAGCTTTTCTTGATAGCCAACGGGGTCTGAAATTGGCCACCGCTCACGCACGCTCGGTAGTTCACGATACGCCAAGGCTCGTCCAAGTCGGTACCGAGTGTACGCGAGGGCCCATGCGGTGGGTGCGGGTAATTCCTGCAGTTGCGGCGGAAGCCGCTCGGACAGCAATTCTTCCAACCGTCTTGCAGACTTGATGATCTGACGAAGATCTTCTTTGCGTTCATCGTCTGTATCCACAGCGTGCAATTCCGCTTGAAGCGAGGTCATCTGTTGCCAAACATGCGATGCGACTCCTGCTGGTTTTTCCAAATCCTCAAGCAGCGGTTCCTCGACCAGCTCGGATTCGGTTTGAGAGCGTGTCGGCGCCGAGGGCATTCGCCCCGGTTCCCAGCGGCGAAGCCAAGACTGTTGCGCCACGTACTCTAAGCGTTCGTCATCCGAAGCAGCATTTTGAATTTGGCTTGTCACTTGCTTCAGCTGCCGGAGTCGCCAGCGCTCGGCATCGATTGCGTCGGACTCCGCCATCGCCGAACCAATCGCCAGCGTCGACAGGAACAGAATCGAAAACCACGGCCCGATCGACCATGAACGACGGATGGTTTGCAAAAGGTTAACGGTCATTTCGTAATCAACAGCTTGAGAATCATCGATTCACGTCCCTCGAATCGCGGCGGGACCAATAGGATGCATCATTTTATAACAGAACGAAAAAGAAGTTCGCTGTGATCTTTCGTTTCTGGCCCAAAACGGAACGCTATTGGACCATCCCGTCATCAAGCGGCTGGTCAAGAATCTGTCGATCAATTTTGACAGCTGGAGCAAAGCGGTTCCTGAGGTGATCGAGAAACCGACCAAGAAACACCGCGTCGAGGAATGGGCACTGGCGGAGGAACAAGAGTTGGGAGCTTGATTGGCAGTGGTGCTGTTTGGCCGATTCGGCCGGCAATGAAGACTACTGTGTCTGCAGCCCCGATCGCAGCTTCGCGATCGCGCCGGTTGAATGGGTCTACGAGCTAATTACGAACAAACGAAGACCGCTGAACTATGTGCTAACGTTCAACATGATCCAAGCAGGCCGGCTGCCACCATCGCGAGCCTACGCCTACAAACGAATCGGATAGAAGTTTTGCCAGCGTTCGACGTTTCATCGCTATTCGCATGTTGGTTTCGTAGTCCGCGATGCGTGGGCGTCTGAATTCCAAACACACTCTGGTGCATTGCAGCTCCGCGGCTGCCGGAAACAAGTTTGCTCCGGCAACCGCATTTGAACTGGTAACCGTCACGCAAAGTCCGAGCGTTCGACCTCGATTGCACCTGATGAACGTTAACCTCGCGTCCGATCGGAACCCGCGACTTTAACCACTTTGTTGTACAGTCCAAGCAACAGAAACGTGGGTGCCCATTGGCCGACGAACAAGCTTTCGTTTTTGCGTTCCATCGATTGCAGCAGCAAGGAGCCGCCGATCGAGGCGAACGCGGCCCACAGAAAGACGTCGGATGGGACCCTTGCGGTCTGCTGTTCGATGCGATGAGCAATCGTCCCTTCCGAATGCTTTTGTGCTTCGCGACTTTGAGACTCATAGCCCATCCGGGTTGCTGATTCAGCCATGCTTTCATTCTCCGTATCAAGAGTTAGGATACGCAACGCCGACGACCGACGTCGCATCGTCCCCCCGCCGCAAGTGCCGTACCAGCACTGGTTCGTTTTGGCAAAGACGTTGAAGATTGGTGCTGTATCAAACGACACAGAAAACTGAAAGACTCGCGTGGCAGTCCGACCAGCGAGAGAACATCTCTAACTGGACAATGTCCTTTCAACTTCATGCAAGTATTTCAATCCGACTCGCGTGCCATCGCTATCGCGCGGACGGCCGCAGCTAGCAGCGGTGTTGTTTCTACCGAGTGCAACGTCAGCTATTTTTTTGGCAGGAAAATGATGAGGGCAGGAAGATCGGACACCGCAGAAAGGGACAAGGCTTCTTCATTTTCCTGCCCATTCCATCTTCCTGCCCGCCGCGTCAGCGGCACCGATTAGCGATGGCGGAAACATGAGTCGCGGGAGCAGCAGGGGACGTGTAATTTATAAGTGCTGCAAGTCTGGCTCCCCTCGCTTCCGCCGGGCTTGCCCCGGTCGGTGCGACAACTGGCTGCTACCTAGCAAGCCGGCCAAGGCACTCTCCCCCTTTCCCCGCAAATCGCTCCGGCGATTCGCGGGGAAAGGGGAGAGAAATCCGATGTTGCAGATGAGGTCTCGAGTCGTGTCGCTCACCGAGTCGCGAGGGATCGTGACCTCGGTCACATTCCGAAGCACTGATCATTTCCGTGCGTTTGCTTTCCGATCTCGTTGGTCAATCACCGCCCAGACGCAACGGGAAATTTTTCGAAAAGGGATCGCCTTTTTGATTGAATTCGTTATTCGCAATTGATATCGCGTGGGTCCCCGAAAATCGCTTCGCCGCCATCGTTCAACGAGAGAAATTGCAACCAGCGGTTTGGTCACTCGTCCGTTTGTTGTTCGTGTTTTCCATGGTTGCTCACGGTGTTACAACCGGTCCGACCATCTGCTGGTACGAGAGGCTTGGAACATGAATTGCGGTTCAATCACTTATCGAATTTCAACCTTCAACCCTTACGAAAGGAACGAACCAAATGGGACTTTTTACCAGCACCGAATTTGATTCGCTTGAATGTTTGCTGATCGATCAACTCCAAGATCTCTACGACGCAGAGAATCGGCTGGTCGATGCGCTACCAAAGATGGCTGACGCGGCATCGACGCCGGAATTGAAGCAGGCTTTCCAAAGCCATTTGCAAGAAACCAAAGGCCAAGTCAATCGACTCGAACAAGCATTCAAGCTTCTGGACAAATCAGCCCAGAGTAAATCGTGCGAAGCGATGAAGGGCTTAGTCAAGGAAGGCGAAGAGATGATCGACGCCAAAGGTGACCCCGCCATTAAGGATGCTGCATTGATTGCGGCGGCCCAGCGTGTGGAGCACTACGAGATGGCGGGTTACGGATCGGCTCGGAACTTTGCTCAGCGATGTGGTCGTCCCGACGTCGCGGATCTGTTGCAGCAGACGTTGCAAGAGGAAGGCGATGCGGACAAGAAGCTATCGCAAATTGCCGAATCGTCGATCAACGCAGAAGCCGCTCGAGCTTAGAAACGGTGGCGTAGCATCGCTGTGCATAGCGGCGCTACGCCGTTGTCGGCTTGTTAATTTGTATCCAATTTCAAATCGAAATGGTAAGCCGTGGGCCGCAAGGCGACGGGTAGTTCGCGGGCCCCGACCGCTGACGCGTCGCGGCCCAATAAATCAACGAGCCGTTGTCATTTTCTCACGCGGAGTATCCACCTCTGCGTGATTTGCCGGCAGCGGGGTCGCGGTTGTTCGTGTCGCGTTTGATCGATTCGAATTCATGATGGATTTCACAGACCAGGAAATACTCAGATGTCGAGCACATCCACACATCCCACCGAGAAGATACTGGACGAACTAGACGATGCAGCGGATCATCACGACCCGCTGACACTTGGAAACGTTATGGACGTCCTCGGACAGCAGTCGTTCGCTCCCATATTGTTGCTGATCGGCTTGGTGATGTTGGTGCCAGGTCCGGCCGACATTCCTGGCGTTCCCGTCATTTTAGGGCTGCTCGTTATCATCGTCGCTGGGCAAATCGTTCTGCACCGCGAACATCTCTGGATTCCGGATTGGATAGAGCGGAGGAAGGTAACGGCGGAACGTGCGAGAAAGATGGTCTCGTGGATTCGCACGCCGGCTCACTGGATGGATCGCGTTACCAAACCGAGGTACCAGTGGCTAATCAATCACGCCGGAGCGTCATTGGTTGCGATCGCATGCATCCTGGTCGCCATGACAACGCCGATGCTCGAATTCATTCCATTTAGCGCCAACTTGGCGGGGGCTGCGATTGCGGCGTTTGCGTTGGCGCTGATGGCAAGAGATGGATTGGTCGCCGCAGTGGCCATCGTACTGTCCTTTGCCACTGCGGGGCTAATCGTTTATCAACTAGTGGGGAATTAAAATGAGCAAAGATCACGGACCGTCCATCAAAGACGACGAACAATACGAATCGTTGCGTGAGGATGGCATGAGTAAAGAGAAAGCCGCGCGAATCGCCAACTCCGATCGCCACACGACCGGGCAACGGGGTGGAAAGGCGGCGAAGTACGAAGACCAGACCAAGGACCAGCTTTATCAAAAAGCAAAGGAGGTCGGCATCGAAGGCCGATCGAACATGTCAAAAGAAGAATTGATTGACGCGTTACGCAATCATTGATGTAGCCAACCAGCGCCCCGGCCAACAAACATGAAGCTTCGGCGTGGACCGAAAGCCGTTGACGGCTTCCGCTACGCAAAAAATACTTCATGTCGTCGTCTGTTTTGGCTATTGAAACGACTCGGGGTTCAGTATCAAGTAACTCATCATCACCACCGCCGGAACGATCACCATGAGGATGAAGACACCCATCACCCAACGGATGTAGCGGAATTCGTCGTTTGCAAAACAACTCGGTTCATCGGTTTTCGAATCGAGACGTCCCAAATCGCCATAGAACGAGACGGCGTCGTACCGTCCGATCTTCGACGAATCGCTCGAAGCCAAGCGTTCGTCCGGCGTTGCCTGGTCTGGCGGTGGTTTTTCAACAATCGAATAAGCCATGACATAGATCCTCGCGACGTATCGATGGCAGCGACAAACATTCGCATGCACTGTTAGGTAGTGAAGCTAAGCAGTTTCCGCGACGGACGGCTTCACAGCGTTTGCTAAAACGGCTAACATCTCAGCAGACTGCTGCCAATCTGCTTAACACGGGTAGCACAACAATGCATTCATTGGACCAAACGCGAAAAAACGCGGTTTTCACGGCTTAAATCGGTAATTTCCGTCTTGAAGTGTCAACGCGAGTTGACACAGCGTCAACGCCGGTTGACACATCGGCAACGATTGACGCGCTACGCTCTCGGATACTCGGCGATCGTGGATACCAATCGGTTAGCCGCGAAACAATTGCGGGCGGCTACCTAGCCTCGTTTGAACCGACGGCTTCTTTGGATTGCGACGTCTCTTCTAAGGCAAATCCCCGAAGCGTGCGCCGTGCCGACTCTAAAGAGTTGAGCAGATCCGTACCGCCATACTCATCATTTTCGGCAGCAACGATTTCCAATTGGTTCACCCCGATAAACTGGAGCACCGTCGCCAAATGCGAATCGAGATGATTGTGATGCTGATTTCGACCACCAGGACCGTACCCTCCGTCGCCACGCGAGATCACGGCAATCATCCGTTTCCCATGAACAAGTGGTGTGTAAGGTGATACACGGTTAGCGGGATCAAACGCGAACGTCCGCCCGACGCGAACGATTTGGTCAACGTAGGCTTTGAAGCCGCTTGGCATTCCAAAATTGTAAAACGGAATTCCGGCAACAATCAGATCCGCTTGCAAAAACTCGTCGACCAGTTCGTCGCTTAGACGCAAGGCGAGTTGCATGGATTCATTGCGGTGCTTCGGTGGAGTAAACGCTGCTGCGATCCACGATTCGGTCACGTGCGGAAGTGGGTTTCGTCCAATGTCTCGATACGTCACGGTGCCGCCGGGATGGGTGTCTCGCCATCGCTGCACAAATTCGGCTGTCAATCGACGTGTATGAGAGCGGTCGCTACGAGGACTCGAGTCGATGTGAAGAAGGTGGGTCATCTGTATTTCCGTTTCCAGTAGTAGATCAACACAAGGAGTGGGGCGACAATGAATGTGTCACGACAGTGCTGATATACTTGCTGATCAAACGACAGGAACAAGCGGGCACAAATTTGTGCGGTACTTACTTTCGCGTAGGAATTCAGAAGAGATGAGCGAGCAAGATGTCACCGAAGTCTTCGAAAAATGCTTGGGGTGCCGTTACATGGTAGCGCTGCTGCAGAAAATCCATGATGGCGTTCGGCGACCGGGGCAATTGGAACGCGCCGTCGATGGAATGACGGCGAAAGTCCTTTCCGAGCGACTCAAGCGACTGGTCGAACATGGGGTTGTCGAGAAGACGAGCTACCCAGAGATTCCACCACGAGTCGAGTACACGTTGACATCGTTTGGTCAACGGTTACTCGAGATCATCGACGAAGTGGACGAACTTCATCGGCGTGCACGCATAAAACCATAATGCTTTGCGTTGCGACGGGATCAGCCTGATCATCGATGGGCAGCGTCCTAGAGGACAGCCGCTTGAATGACAGCGCCCTGAATGACAGTAACTTGAGCCTCATCGTTTGTCGAACCCACATTTCCATCTCGTTGCGTTTCATTTCCTCTGTTTGCAGACATCGCCATGCCACCATTTCCGATTCCCCAGTTGGCAACGCCACTTCCGCGTACGTATTGGGTAGTGGCCGACAAATTCCTTGCAGGCGCCTACGCAGGAAAACCCGATGCAGCCGCAAATCGCCAGCGGCTGCAGGGGCTGCTGCACTCGGGAATCCGCACGTTTATCAATCTGATGGAGAAAAGCGAAACCAACAACACCGGCCAGCCGTTCACGCCCTACGTTGACGTGCTGCGACGGATCGCCGCAGACGCCAATGAACGTGTCGAATGCCTGCGTTTCCCGATTGTCGACCAGCATATCCCCACAAAAACGCAGATGGTGGAAATACTCGATTCCATCGACCAATCCATCGAAATGGGACGACCGGTTTACGTTCACTGTTTTGGTGGTATTGGGCGGACCGGAACCGTCGTTGGTTGTTGGCTACGACGACACGGCTATGCCAGCGAACAGAATGTTTTCGATGTCTTACAAAAATTGAGAAAGGCGGATGTCGAGCGTTCATCGCGTCCCGCACCGGAAAACGAAACTCAACGCCAATTTGTCTTGAATTGGCGAGAGTCAGCAGATCGCTCTCCACAGCAATCCTCGTTTCCCCCTGCGATCCGAAGCGATTGGTTCACGAAGTTGGTTGGATTTTCCGAACAGTCTCACTCGCAAGTCCAACAGTTTGTTTCGGTCAACGAAGGTTGCTTGACTTCGCAAGTCAACGGAAAAACGTTTCAATCCGGACGCCTGGATGTCGTTTCGCTTGCCGAACTGCGAGAGCGATCTCGCAGAGTGACCCACCCCTGTGGACAATTAAATCTGGACGAAAGGGTAGGTGATGCCCAGGCACTGCACGTCGATCCGTCCAATGCGGGAGCGATGTTTCAAGTCGCTTCGCAATTCAATTTGCTCGAAATGGTTTCACCGAGCGTGACACCGGAACAAGGAATTGGAATCTACGAGCACGACCGAACTCAAGGCCCCGCATGTGCAATCGCGTGCGGGGCAGGAACCATCTTCCGCAACTACTTTGTCCCGCTTGAGAACCAAATCGGTCAATCACAGAACGTTCAAATCGACTGTCTCGATGACATCGGCAAATCGCTCGGTAATGACCACAACCGATTGTGGACAATGCAAAACGGCTATGCGTTACCGTCGTCGACGGGATTGAAGGAAATCAACGCGACGCTGGAATCATTGTCCGAAAACGACCTCGATTCGCTGCGAGCAAAATTGCGAGTGGGAGTTCAGTGGAACACCCAAGTCACGCTGGCAGGGTGCAGTCACCTCGTTTCCCAAATCTATTGCTCGGCGATGCCAGTCGCTTACAGTCGTCTTGCCGAGGCTCAGTGGGAGCCCTTGGCTAGATTGATCCTGGAAGCTGCCTACGAAGCGACACTTGCGGCAGCTACAATCAATGCGGCTCAATCGGGCAACCACACTGTGTTCTTGACCCTGCTTGGCGGCGGTGCCTTTGGTAATCGCGAGACGTGGATATTGTCGGCCATCGAGCGGGCATGCCGACAATTTGACTCGGTTGACTTGAATGTCAAAGTCGTCAGTTACCAGTCGTCCAACGCATCCGTTCAAAAGCTCGTCAATTCGTTCTCGCAACCACGCGGTGATACGAGTTCGCTAGGCCAGCCGAATACCGTCGACCTAACCCGCCGAATCGAGCGAGAATAAAAATAATGCACTGGCAGTCAATCCTGCTGCACTTTGGGGCGATCGGGTTTGCCAAAAGCCAGCCGGAAAACATCGGGTTGTCTCAAACCAAGCGCGATCCATGCGACAATCCCAAGAATAATGGGAACGAAAAATGCGTCGCCAACGCGAACGTGTGCTGCAGTCGCCCCACCCAAGTAGGCGGCTAGCAGGATGGCGGCAACGAACGCGGTGCGAGGGATCAAAAACAGCACCGCGACGATCACTTCGACGATGCCGACCTTGAACATCACCTCTTCGCTCCAGCCTAATTTCCCAAACATTTCAGCTTTGCCTTCCCACTCGGTAAACTTGCCGCTTGCACTCGCACCGATCAACAACAAGGAAATCAGGATACTCAATACCCAACCGGTGGTTCGCAATTTCTTTGATTCGATCACGGCTGTCCCTCGTAGGCTTGTGTGAGTGCTTGGACGTCAAGTTTCACCATCTGCGTCATCGCTTGCATCACGCGACGCGACTTTTCGATGTCTTGGTCGTTGACAAATTTGAAGAATGCTTCGGGCACAATTTGCCATCGCAATCCAAATTTGTCCTTCAGCCAGCCGCACATGATCGGCTCGCCTCCATCGGCGGTAAGTGCGTCCCAGTAACGATCGACTTCCGCTTGGTCTTTGCAGGTCACCGATAAGGAGACACGATCGTTAAACGGTTGGCTCGGGCCGCCGTTGAGCGACTGATACCGTTGGCCTTTCAGCTCGAATTCCACGACAACTACCTCTCCCGCTTTACCCCCCGGCCAATCGTCGTGGTTGATCATCTTACGGAGAATTCTTGAGTCATCAAATACCGATGTATAGAACTCCGCCGCTTGCTCGGCATTATTGTCAAACCACAGACAAGGCGTAATCGTTTGTTTTGCAGCCATTTTAGTCTCCATTTTTTCGAGGATGTGCCTTGTTGTCGAATGGCATCAGCCTGATTCGACAGCCAACGAACAAATTTTCAAGTTTTTGCAATTAGCTTGATGCGGCATGGCAAATAACGTCAAAGCGGATGGATCAAAACACCGCCCGCTTCGGTGGCCGCATCGTTCACGTGCTTACTCAAGCCGTGTCGGCACGCTGCACCGCCGCGTCGATCGCCGCCCCAAGTGCCTGCATGGCTTCGTGCAGCTGGTCGTCGGTGATCACGAGCGGGACCAGCGAGCGGATGCAAGAACCGTACAGTCCGGCACGGATCATAATTAGCCCACGTTGGAATGCCTCTTCGACAATCAGCGGTGGCAACACCGTATTGGGATCCTTCGTCGCTCGATCCTTGACGAACTCGATCGCGCACATGGCACCAAGGCATCGCACATCACCGATCGTGTCGTGCTTCGTTTGCCAGCGACTGAAGTAGTCGCGACAGACATCGCCGATCTCGGTGGCCCGGTCGGCGAGTTGATGATCGCGCAAATAGTCGATCGTCGCGACGGCGGCGGCGCAAGCAACGGGGTTGCCACCGTACGTCGATCCCAAGCCACCGACGTGTGGCTTGTCCATTACCTCGGCCTTGCCGGTGACCGCCGCGATCGGTAATCCTGATCCGATACTTTTGGCCATGATCACCATGTCGACATCCCACTCGGTTCCACACCCCGGCGTATGCTCGATCGCAAACATCTTTCCGGTGCGGCCGAAACCGGTCTGCACTTCGTCGCTGGCTAGCAGAATGCCGTGCTGGGCGGTGAGTTCGCGGAGGGCACGAATGTAGGCTGGCGGCGCTGGGATGAAGCCGCCTTCGCCCTGGACCGGTTCGATGATGACCGCCGCGACGCTGGTCGGATCGATCTGCGCCACGAGCGCCTTTTTCAGGTCACGAATGCGCATTTCACAGAATTCTTCGGTACTCATCCCGTCGATTTTTTCACGGTACTCGTAGGGGAACGGCACACGATAGATCTCGCTGGCAAACGGCCCGAAGCCACGTTTAAACAGGTCATATTTGCTGGTCATGGTCATCCCCAGCAGGCTGCGACCATGAAATGCCCCCTCAAAAACAATGATTCCTTGGCGGCCGGTTGCATAGCGAGCAATCTTCACCGCGTTCTCGCCGGCTTCGACCCCCGTATTACACAGCAGCGTTTTTTTCGGACCTCGAATCGGCACGATTTCATGAAGTTTTTCGTTCAACTGCACCATCGATTCATACGTTCCGACGATGCTACACAGATGCAGCAGCCGGTCGACTTGGTTGTGGACTGCCGCAGTGACCTCAGCCGGACAATGCCCCGCATTCAGAGCACCGATGCCGCCCGCCAAGTCGATAAAGACGTTGCCGTCGACGTCCGTCACCGTGGCTCCGGTGGCATGGTCCGCCACGATTGGACACGAGCGGTACAGACCGCGGACGGTGGTCGCGTCGCGTCGCTCGAGAATCGCACGAGCGTTGGCCCCAGGAAGCGGACCGTTGATCCGAATGGTGGCGTTTGCGGTATTGGTCGTGGACATAGCGGGCGTTTCCAATCAGTGGGTTGTGGGGGTTTGAGAGCGACTAAAAACGTGAAAGGTCTGAGGTGTCATTCGATCTGCATCGTGCCGAACGTCACCTTGTCCCCAAACCGCATCCATCGCCACGTCACGAGGTGAGATCACGACGGCGCCACCTGTTTCGACATCGTAGCCTGGCTGGGGGCCATGACAGATTGATCCCAAAGGATCGCTTGGGTCAAAACGATTTAATAGTTGCCACAGCCCGCGGCGCGAGCAATCGGACGGATTCGAAACGAGCCATTCCTCAGCCTCACGCAACCGATTGCGTGTACTGTAGGCCGGCGCGTCGCCGCGAGGCGGTTCGATCGAGATCAGATCCGCGTTCAAACAGTGATTGGTGTGGGAGAGCGTCGACTCTAAACCGCGAACAGCAACACGCGTCGGTGAGCGTTCGACGCTGTAACCGATGCTTTTCGCATCCAGCAACAGGTAGTGATGGGCGCCGGCGACCGGTGCCTCTTTCAATAGCTGTAGCGCTTCGTCCGCATTACGAGCGCGAAGCATGCGGCGGACCACGCTGGTCCACATCACTCCGGCGCGGCCGTCCGCCGTGACCATGTTGTTGATCCCAATCGCAAGCCCATGTTCATTGACGCCAATCATCGCCGGACATCCGGTGACCGTGAACACCACTGCGGCGGGCTGATCGGTCGACCGCAGGTCAAGCACGCGAATGTACGGCGTGGCGGTGGGATGCATGTCCCAAGTTTGTGCCAGCAATGGTCGGCGATCCGCAGCAGCATCGGCAGCCACCAACACGGCGGTACATTGGCCTGGATCGTCAACCGGGGCACGGCTGATGGTACCCCCGGATGCGGTACCGCGAAGAGCGTCGACAAAGTCCGTGAAGCCGCCGGTCACCAGCAGATCGCGGGCGGGCACGTCGGCGGCCCGCGCGATAGCTTCAAGTTCGGCTGTGGTCAGGTCGTCGTACCGCCGTTGTTGCTCCCAACAAGCATCGGCAAGCGCCGCGGGGTCAACCGCCATATTGCCTTCGCCAATCCAGAAACGGTCGTGGCAAAGCCGCATCCGTTCTTCCGTCAGCGTTTGAATTTCGCTGCGAAACGCAGCGCCGTGGGCGAGGCCCATCGCAGCGGCATCGCCGTCAATTGTCAGCATTTCGATCGAGGGCATGAGACATTGTTCCTGGTCAGGACGAGCCAACAGCCAAATAAAGAAAGCCAAAGAAATCGAGCGGTACGACGATCTCCGCCGGTCGGCGTCCGCCGCACCTAACCAACCTTGCTAGGATCGCAGGCACCGATGCAGTCATTCACTGCCACCGTCGCAGTACACAGAGTAGAAGATCGATCAACGGATGCATCTCAAATCCAGCAGTGTCGCTTGCTGTAATATACTCTGACAACACTGGTTCATGGCAATAGCTCCTCAAGTTTGCAATCGAACCCACGAGCAAAACCAACAGCCGGAAACTCGATTACCGTTCCTATGGTTCGAGTTCGTTTTCTTAAGGCATCGCCCCCCGAGTGTGGCAAGCCGACGCCGGAGCATTCGAAGCAGTACGTTCCCAGACGGAAACTATACGAAAGTCGATGGCATGGGAATTAGCGTGTATCGCGTGCAACGTTTGCCCCGGTTGATTGCCGGAACGGTAACAAGCATCAAAACAGCTTACATTCCGCTAACGTACAAAAAGACTCTTACCGAACTGCTTGATACGTTATTAAGTTACAAGAACTCTAATTCAACCAGAACACGCGGAAGGTATCGAGGATCTGCTGTGCTTCGTGTAGATAGTGTTCGGCGACCTCTTCGTTGTTGACCACGACCAACAGGTCATGCGAGAGCACGGAGGTGTTGTACCAATTGAAGCTGCCGTCGATCACGATGCGGCGATCAATCACGCATTGTTTCGAATGAATCGGCGAATACGGAATGGGGCGGTCGAACACTCCATAAACCAGTGCGATCGGGACGCCTGCGTCCTTAAGCCGCTGAATCGCAGGCAGTAGCGGGCGTTGGAACTCTTTTTCCATTGTTCGCGGTTTGCGAATATCTCCCTGCCACGCCAAGTGGCCGTTGAATATCGCCCGTACTTTCACACCGCGATGATGGGCATGAATCAGGGCATCGATCACACTGTCACCGTATTCGCCTCGCAGTTCACCAATCAAAAACAAACAGAGATCGATGGAATGTTGCGCTCGATTGATTTCCGAGAAAATGGCGTGGTGAGGCCGATAATACTTGCCATTGAGCATGGCAGTACGTCCGAATGTATAGAACAGGTTGAACGGACTGCGTGGATCCACTCCATAACGCTGAATCACGCCGCCGCGAGTGGATTGAAAAATATTGTGCAGCAGACGACACATACCACGAGAGTGGAATGTCATCCCGGATTCCCAGTTAGCGCCCCACTGGTCAAACGTAATGTTGAACGATCCGATGATACAGTCTTCATCGTCGAAGATGATGAATTTGTTGTGCATGTCGGTGGCGACTTCTGCCAGCGGATCGCTGGTGGTGCAGATTTCACCGATCAGTTCAATACCGGACCGTTTTAGTTTGAGGTAGTTCTTGCTGTTCGTCAGCGTCATCTTACGCCAATCCACGATGATCTGTACCAACACCCCGCATTCATGGGCGTACAGCAGATGATTGCAGAAGTCTTTGTCATCAATGCAATCGACACACACCTTGATCGTATGAAGCCCCGACGGATCCGTCTGTTTCTTCCAGATCACCTTGTCAATGTGATCATGGATAAAGCGTTTGGGGTGGTAAGGGTGCCAAGTCTGACCTTTGGTGAACTTGGGAATCAGGTTCAATGAATCATAGTTGTGGTTGATATAGTCCACGTCATTCTGCAACAGTCGAGCATCCAGTTCGAGTGTTTTGTATTCGTTGTGTGTCCGCCACTGTGGCGTGATCGCGTGGTGCTGCTCCCCTTGCAAAGCGATTTGTGGGCCATCCATAAAGATATATTCATACTCCGACGGCACCGATCGGAACTCGTGATGCAAAATATAGGAGAATTTCACGCAGGTGACGCGTCCTTGATGCATCGATTGCGGGTGAATAAAGATATCTCGCGTCACCCGCTGATGTCGGTATGCTTGGACATTGACGGGATCGGTATGCGCGATGTACTGCTCATGACTGCCATCTTCGTGAAACACTTTGACGATCACTTTGATATTGAGATCGACTCCCCAATCCACATCAAAAACGAGCGTGCCGCGTCGCAGGTAAAACAGATCGCCAAAATCGTTTGTTCGCGCAAAGGGAGCCTCCAGTCTGGCATGGACCGGTTTGGCATATCGTTCGGCAAAATATGAACTCATAAATTCGTCTAATTTTCAGTGATGTTATGTTAGTTCAAATTCTACGTAGTAACCCGTATGATCCGACACACGCCCATAGGAATGGTCGGTAAACAGTTCCACACCGTTGAGCGATTGCACCCGAGAACCTTTCTTCAAAAAGATGTAGTCGATCCGGCCATCATGTCCGATCGCTTCGGCAATATTCTGAACACGGTCGTTGTAAACCTGGTCAAATGCTGGTCGGTTTACCGTCTTGAGATATTGGTCTTCATACTCACTGGAATTCACGATGTGACCATAAGCCTCGGAACCCGCTTTGATATTGAAATCACCACAAATCAGCGTCGCTGTCACATTCTCGTCATGACGCTCGTCGGCCCACTGGCGAGTGCGATCAAACTGAGCGTAGAAACCATCCTCAGGCCAGCTTAAATGAGCACTAAACAGGTTGACGGGCCCGAAGTACGGAACATGAATTTGCGCCATCACCACGCGACGGGCATGAATGTCAAAGACATCCTGGCTGTCGGACACATACCCCGAATCGGTGGACGAAAATTCATGTCGGCTCAGAATCGCAACGCCTTCGCGAAACTTATCAAACCCTAGATGTGAATAGTCGGTGTGTAAGTGATACGGAAGCGGTAGAAACGAGTTGATCAACCGCGCGGCATTGGAGGCCCAATCGCCGTGACCATCGTTCCAGTTCTCCGCGACTTCCTGCAGACACACCAGATCGATTTGAAAATCCTGGATCGCCTGAGCGATTTGCTTGAATTTGTGTTCTTGATCATCTTCCTGGTAGCAATGCAAATTCAACGTCAGCACGCGAAGCGTACTCCGCCGCGCCTGATAATTCGCACCATGACAATTGTCCCAGACGACACCCTGATCCGTCTCGGATTCAATCGCGTATTCCACGCGATACGAATGATGAATCGGCAGCCGGGCTGTCCAAATCTCCCAGCCGTAACGGTTTGGATTCCGCGCCACACTGCCACGAACCAAGTCCCAGTGGTTGGGTCGTTTGAAGCAACGCGTCACGTGGCTCGTCTTCCACTTGTCGGTCGACCAGTGGATTCGCACATGCTTGGCGTTCAGCGAAGAACGCACCGCCGAATCGATCGACAGTGAGACTTTACCACCCTGCAATACCGGATCATAAAACAGGTGCTGGATCGGCACATCGCGATAAACAATGACGCCCGCGTCCGCATCAACCTTGTAATCCAGACCGTGGTTATTGTCCCAACACGTTCGCCCCGCGCACTCGTAGCTGACGGAATAACGAATATTCCCCGGCAGCGACTGTTGTGACGTCAAAGGCCGACGTATACAGGCGTACCACAATTCCGTCTCATCGGGCAACGTGCAGCGATAGGCTGCTTCGTCAACATGCCACTCACCATCCTCGCCGCACCAATGGACCTCTACTTTTTTCTGATAAGACAAATTATCGACGCGCACCATAAATGACATTTCCTGCCATGCACCCTGGATGGTTCGCGAGATAATATTTTCGGTATATTCGATTCTAATGTGCTGCATTTGCGTACTCAAAGCTCCGAGTCTAAACGCGTCCCGTGCCAACATTCTTTATATAAAAAATGCATCCCCGGCCCCAAACCAATCCATGTCGAACTTCGCGCCCTCTATGAATATAGATCGTGATCAGTCGCAATCCGAATAACTTGTAAAATAAGGTTGGGATTTCAATCTTGCCGGCAAGGGCGATTGGCAATTGGTGGGTCCCAGAGCATCTGCTCGAGCCGTGCGGCATTTCGCCACGCGACCACGACTCAACTCCGTCTTTTAAGTTCACCGATTCCGGCGATGGGCCGCGGCTGTCCGCATGTGAAATGCTGCCCGGCGGCACGACGTCCAGAATGATGCAAGCGTTAGCACGTGCGCGGACACGCTGTTCAGCCTCAGAGTCATACGATTGTCATGTACCACCGTTTCGTCTGATACCGAAAACCAGCTTGAACGGAAAGCACGATGGATGCTTGCCCGTGTCGCGACAACCATGATGCGTCCGTGGAACCGCGAATCCGCCATGCGGCGTTTTGTACCGACATCTTTTCATCCGAGGCTCATCTGCAACAATTGCCGCTCAACACTACGCAAACTTGGCGACTTAATTAATGAGCGAACTACCCAACTGCCCTCAATGTGACGGGGAATACACCTACGAGGACGGTCCACTGCTTGTCTGTCCGAGCTGTGGCCACGAGTGGTCTCCGGCGGACGAAGCCGCTGCTGCCGAGGAAGCAGCGACTCGCGACGCGAATGGTAACGTGCTCGAAAACGGCGACGCGGTCGTCGTTATCAAAGACCTGAAGTTCAACGGCGGCGTGGTCAAGGTTGGCACAAAAGTCAAAAACATCCGCATCGTCGACGGTGATCATGACATCGATTGCAAGATCGACGGCATCGGAGCGATGTCGCTGAAATCCGAATTCGTCAAAAAAGCCTGACGTCCTGGATGTGCCGTAGCGTGGGCAAACTTGTGCCCTGGCTCCGCCTGGGCACACACTGCCTTGCAGGCTCCTGCCTGCCGGAATACACAGCTCGTGAGGCGGGAGCCTCGGAAGCAGTGCGTTACCAGGCAGGAGCCTGGGAACGAGAGCGGGCAAACTTGTGCCCTGGCTCCGCCTGGGCACACACTGCCTTGCAGGCTCCTGCCTGCCGGGAATCACGGCTCAGGAGGCGGGAGCCTCGGAGCAGTGCGTTACCAGGCGGGAGCCTGGGAACGAGAAGCGTTGACCACAACTTCGGCAAAAAATCTATGGACTTTGTGGTTTGCTGCGGCGCATTATCGCATAATATATGATATCCGCCCGCCTTCGATCGCTCCGTAGCACTCCCAAACAGGGGCTTCCTGTCGCGGACGAAGCTCACTCTCCCTCCCAAACGCTTATTCCGACCACCCCCGTTGACGTTGGTGTGCGTTTCCATTTTGGCTAGAATGTTGTCATGTCAAAACCAAAGAAAAAAAACCTTGATCGCCGACGTTTTGTCCTTCGCTCGGTGGCCGGATCGCTCGCATTGCCTGGCCTTTCCTCACTGAAAGCCGAGTCGGTTGGTAGCAATTCGGCGGTTCAGAAAACACGCGGCGCAGGCGTTGGGGCTCGACGATTTGTCGCCGTCGGTAACTTGTTGGGCTTTCAGCAGAAACATTTTTTTCCCGAAACGACGGGCAAAGATTTTGAACAGACCACGCTGCTGAAACCGTTAGCTGAAAACCGCGACCAGATCACGGTCTATCGTGGGTTGGATCACGGATTGCGAGGCGGGCATTTCGCGGTGCACACCTTTCTGTCCGGCGTACTGCACCATGAATCAAAACATCGCCCCAATGGCAACGTTACGATTGACCAATTTATTGCCGATGAGATTGGGGATCAAACGCGGTTCGCATCGTTAACCGTTGGCTCGGAGGGCGGCATTCATGGCGGTTGCCAGATGTCGTGGACCAAGTCGGGCGTGCGAGTTCCGCCGATCACCGGCCCCGCGGAATTATTCGAAAAATTGTTTGTTACTGAATCCAAAGAACGGCGGGCCCAAAAAGTCAAAGCCACCACAGTCAATGCTTCGATTCTCGATTCGATCACCGAAGAAGCGGGAGCACTGTCCAAACAAGTCAATCAAGAAGACAAAGCGAAGCTGGACGAATACTTCAGTTCAATTCGTGACGTCGAAAAACGGCTGGAAGTACGACGACGTTGGGCCGACCATCCCAAACCAGAAGCCCCCTTCGAAAAACCGGCCAATACTAACACGGTCGACGATCTTCCGATGCTGTACGAGTTGATCGCGTTGGCGCTGCAAACCGATTCAACGCGGATTGCGACGCTGGAAATCGGGGGCAGCTTCTTGCCTCAAAACCTCGGGATCGACAAATCGTATCACAGTCTTTCGCATCATGGGAATGACGAGGAAACAATCGCGCATCTAATTACACTCGAGTCATATCAGCTGGAACAATTTGGCAAGTTTCTAACCCGGCTTGCGGGAATCCAAGATGGACAGCAGAGCTTGCTCGATTCGACTGCGGTGCTGTTTGGCAGCGGCATGGGCAACGGCAGCTCGCATACCAACACCGATTTACCGATCGTGATGGCGGGCGGTGGCTACGGTCGCGGTGAGTTCAAGAAAGTTGGCTTGCAGGGCTCGGGCAATGTCCCGTTGTGCAACCTGTTTGTCGACATCGCCCAGCGGATGGGTGTCCAGAAGGAGTCGTTTGGAACCAGTACCGGTACGCTGTCGTGATCGCGATCATGATGGATGCCTATCGCTACACTGACCGCCGCTTCACTGGCCGCCGCTTCACTGGCCGCCGCTTCACTGGCCGCCGCTTCACTGGCCATTGCTTTACTGGCCGTCGCTTCACTGGCCATTGCTTTAC
>NZ_ANOG01000011.1 GCF_000346295.1 Rhodopirellula maiorica SM1
GCCAGCGTCGAAGTTTGTTGAGAACACACACCGGCGACGTGCATGCAGTTTGGTTCACTCGGCGACCGGATGCAACGCAGCTGCATCACACCTCGACCGTGGCATCACCGCTTGCTGCATCTGGGACGGTGTACGTCAATTCCACTTCCTCATCTCGCGTGCGAACCGTGATCACGATCGTCACTCCACGGGCCAGCTCCAACACCGCGATACCGTTGGCGTTGGTCGTTGTCGGCTCGTGAACACCATTGAGCACGAGCGATGATTGGGCGATCGTTTTGCAGTTTGCGAGTCGCGTGGTGACTTTTGCACCGACGATCACCGTACCGGCGATGGTGATCACTCGAAGCGACACTTTGCACTTCGTTGGATCGTCCGATGCGGGCAACCTCGTCGCTACAAGAACGATGTCGTCGGCCTCGATATCGTCGCCATCGACAGTTACCGACACAGGCTCTGGAACTTCGAATCCCGTTGGTGAATCGTTACAAGCGAGAAGCTGCCGTTG
>NZ_ANOG01000012.1 GCF_000346295.1 Rhodopirellula maiorica SM1
GTGCTGCCAGCGACTGTGCATCCTCGTGCGCACTCGTATGAAAACGTTCAACCATCGCACCATCCTTTAGCACGACCACCTCGTCGGCCCAGACCGCCACACTGGGTTCGTGTGTGACGATCACGATGGTTCGATTCTGTTGGTCACACAAATCACGCAGTAGTTTGCATATCGCTTCGCCGGTAACCGAATCGAGGCTGCCGGTGGGCTCATCCGCGAAGACGATGGCGGGGTTTGTGATCAGCGCCCGAGCGATCGCGACACGCTGTTGTTCTCCGCCGCTAAGCGAATCGGGGCGATGGTTTAGCCGCTCCAGAATGCCAAGTTGCAGTGCTAGTTCACGTACCTCGGTCTCATCGATTTGCTTGATTCCGGCGGCATACAGTGGGAACAAAATATTGTCATACGCGGTGAGCGATGGGATCAGATTGAACGCTTGAAAGACAAGCCCAATCCGTCGACGACGAAAGTGTGTTAATTGACGATCCGAGAGTGCGGCCAAGTCTTGATCATCGATCCAAATTGATCCGCTGGTCGGTCGAGTCAGTCCGCTCATCAGATGCAGCAAGGTGCTTTTGCCGGAACCACTCGCTCCCATCACTGCCACGAAGGCCCCCTGGTTGATCGTCAGATCCACATTCTTCAGCGCGCGAACCGATCGATCTCCATCGTTATAGATTTTAGTGAGATTGTTGACCAAAGTAGCCGGCGGAGCGTTTTTGTTATTCATTCGTTAAAAAACATCGGTTGGATGAACGGGGGATTTGTTGATCGGTACGAACAGTTGACCGACGGAGTGACGGTGGGTGGGATAGCACGGAGCGTGCCAGTTCTTTGACGGAGCGGCATGCGGCCGAGTCGTTGTGTCCCCCGTACTCGACAAAATACATCAAAAGAATTTGGGGGCTGGGTTCGAGGGGGCCGCGCGTCATCTGACGCCCGATCGTTTTCGGCGGCGAATAATTCGCCACCTGCGGTGACAATTTGGCCGGCGAAGCGAAGTTGTTGCGTTGCATTGTTCGGCTATCGACTTGAATTCAGTGGCGTTGGTGGGCCGGTCCGGCATTTGCATCGCCGCGGTTGCCATTACCGACTCGTCGACTTTCGCAAACACAATCGTTGATGCAGCGATCACCCCACTGCGAAGAACGTCGACCATTTCTTGACAGAAGAAAACGAAAACAGAAAAGCGAAACTCACCTGCATGTCTAGTCTCTCACTGATAATTAAACTCGTTGTCGCACAGATGCGACGTTCTCCCGGTCGAGCGATTGTGACGACAGTGGGGGTGATCGCATCGACCTGCGCCGTTGTTTGGGTGGTCAGCGGCTACGACGCACTGGTCTCACAATTCGACGAGAATGCTGGCAAGTATCTCGGGCGTTACGACGTTCTGGTGATGGCTGCGGGTCGGCCTCCGGGATCCCCGAGCCCGACGATTGCTCCAAAACTGATTGATGCGTTGGAGCAGGACGCGGGAGTCTTGGAAGTTAATCCCGTCAGCAATTATCGAGTGTCAGCCACTCGCGTGAGATCTGAATTGGACAGCGAGGAATCGGTTTCGTCGCTTGGCATCTTGGTTGGCGATCGGCCTCCGGTGAATGGCGCACCACCCGTCGGTCCGACACTCGTCAGCACGCCTGCGGCGGAGGAACCGTACGAATTGGTCAACGGTCAGTGGCTTGGCCGTGATCACCAAGCAAATTCCGCAGTCGTCACAGAGAATGTGGCAAACGGGATGAAGTTGTCGGTGGGCGACGAATTGAAGATCACTACATTTGGCAATCGTGTTCGGTTGCAGGTGGTTGGCATTGTCCAACAAGCTCCCGAGATGCCATCGCTCGGCGGTCGACGAGGTGGCCCGGCCGCAGGACGCGGTAACGGGACATCCGGCCGCGGCGGAGGAGCAGCGTCGGCACGATCGGAACACGGTGGTCAATCGGAACGACGATCCTCGGGGGAACGATCACCTTCGATCACTGCGGACGACGCAAAACATCAAATTGGACTGCCCAGTGGATTCATCACCGGTGTCGCCACCGATGCGATCTACGTTCGTCCTGAAATGGCCGAAAGAATCAATGGCTATCCGGCTCAGCCTCAGGTGCTGCAGGTTGCCCTGAGTGATACAATCACGATCGACCAATTTCGTGACGCCTGGCAAGATCGGCTGGCTACGGGACGGCCACCGCTGCGACTCGTCGATTATGAAGCGGTGCGTCGCGGAATGGAATCAAGCCGCTCGGTTTCGGGACAACAATCGCAAGCATGGGCAGCGACAGGGATGGCCTCACTGGCCGCGATTTTTATCATCTTTTCAACACTTAGCATGGGCGTGACTGAACGTGCCCGCGAGTTTGCGATGTTGCGTGCGGTCGCGTTGACGCGATCGCAAGTGGCGGGCATGATCGCGGTCGAAAGCGTGCTGTTGGCGCTGATTGGATGGGCCGGCGGATTGCTTGCCGGTTGGTTGATGGTGTTGGTGGGCAGTCGCGTTTTGCCTGGACTGTTCAGCTCGGGGGCGGTGCTGGGTTGGGCCAGTATCAGTCTGTCGGGATTGACCGTCGTCGTGGGTGCGTTTGCCGCGGCCATCTTGCCCGCGTGGCGTGCGATTCGGATCGAACCGCTCGACGCAATGTCCAATCGAGTTGCTGTACCTCGATATCGTTGGTGGGGCGTACTCGCAGCAATTGGACTGGCGCTGTCCGCTGTAACGCCAATCAGCGTATTTGCGATGCCGATGTCCGACGAGTGGCGAAGTTGGTGCTATTCGTTCGTCACGTATCCACTGCTGTTGTTGGGCATGATCCTACTGGCGCCGGCGATTGTCGTCGGATGCGAAAGAACGCTCGGACCGCTTGTCACGTCGCTACTCGGTTTGGATCGGCGGATGATGAAGACGCAATTGTCCAATAACCTATGGCGCAGCGTTGGTGCGACATTGGCGTTGTCGGTCGGTTTGGGACTGTATGCATCGACGCAAACGTGGGGCTATTCCATGCTTGTACCGTTCACTCCCGGCGATTGGTTGCCAGACGCGTTGGTGGCGTTTCATCCCGTTGGCGTGGCAGAGGAAGATGAATCGCTGATCGCCAAGGTCGACGGTGTGAAGTCGGACCAGGTGATGCGGCTTGCAATTGAACAAGCCAAATTTGATTGGAACGGAAGCGAGCCGCCAAGCCGATTGAGGTTCGCAGACAACGGGATCGTCTGCGGGCTCGATCCCCGAGTGGCGTTTGCCGAACGCAATCCGATGTTACCGGTTACCTTTGTCGCCGGAGACAAAGCGTCGGCGATCGCCGCCATCTCCGCTGGAAAAGGCTGTGTCGTTTCCGAAGATTTTTCGATGGCAACGGGGCTGCGTGTTGGTGACGACGTGACCTTTGTTCCGCCCGCTGCGGAAGCGGAACGCGTGACCTACAAGATCGCGGGCATCGTTTCGCTTCCAGGTTGGCAATGGGTGACAAAGTTCTCGGGAGTCCGGCGGCACTTCGTTCGCACCGGGACATTGCTATTTGCAAATTTCGGTGACGTTCATCGCGACTTTCATCTTCAGGACACCGAATTCTTTTGGGTGAATTTTAATGCGGGAACCGATCTGGCTGCTGTCGAGAATCAGTTCCAGTCGATAGCCGAGCGGCGCAGCGGGGAAACATTCACAGCCGCGTCCGTGGGAAACGTCAAAGCCTATCGACCGTTCGCTCGCATGACGGCGACCGAGAACGTCAAGGAGGCGATTAAGATGCGCGCCGACGGGATGATATGGGGGATGAGTTATCTGCCGTTGGTGACACTCGCCATCATGTCGCTGGCGATTGCCAACACCGTGATCGCATCGGTTCGTTCGCGGACTTGGGAATTTGGTGTCATGCGTTCGATCGGTGTCACTCGCAGCCAACTGATGCGGTTGGTGTTCGCGGAAAGTCTGTTGATCGCGTTGGGGGCATGCATACTGAGTCTGGTTTTCGGACTCATCGCTGGATGGTGCGGAGTGGGTATGGCACAGTTCGGAGGTTGGTTTGCGGGACCGCCTTCGTTCTTGATTCCATGGGGGCAATTGTCGATCGGGTTCGCCATGACGATCACGCTCTGTGTACTGGCAGGATTGTGGCCCGCGATCAAAACCGGCTTAGCCGAACCACTTCGTCTGTTGCAGTCAGCACGCGCGTCCCAATAACCAGGCAACACCGAAGCACGTTCCAACCCCCGTGCGCGGACAAGCATCATCCCCGGCAGGCAACGCCCCGAAAATTTAAACTAGCCCCAGCCCAACGGGCTGGTCGTTTGTTCGGATCCCTTGCCGACTCCTGGCAAATGGCCGGGCTAGATAAATTACTGGGCCTTTGGCGCCGAAGGGAATCAATGCTTCACAGCGCAGGTTATGCCGCGGGAGACATGATCCTCAGGCCACCATCAAGCCTCGGCAGGGGCGACAGCGATGATTTGCGGGGGAACGGAGAGCACGCCCAGTAGGATTCGAACCTACGACCTGTTGATTAGAAGTCAACTGCTCTATCCAACTGAGCTATGGGCGCGGGAGGTCTTTTCTTGACTCTGCGGAATTCTAACCACTTGCGACACAGATTCCCACGCCCCAAGTTCACGAAAATTCTAGGACAAAAAACGACGCGCCTCGCTGAACACCACCAAAAAACTCGTTCCTCAGGCTCCTGCCCGGGTACGGACTGCTTTTGAGGCTCTCGCGTCGTGTTTGTGTGCTCGGCAGGCGGGAGCCTGCGAAGGCATCGGGTTACCAGGCTGGAGCCTGGGAACCAGTGGGGATTGCCGAATCACTGCTGCCCGGGAATGCACTGCTTTTGAGGCTCTCGCTTGGTGTTTGTATGCTCGGCAGGCGGGAGCCTGCGGGGCGTTGGGTTACCAGGCTGGAGCCTGGGAACCAGTGGGGGTGATTGCTGAGAAGTGTCAAAAAACGACACTCAGTCTATTCGCTCTTCTTACCTGCCTCGACCAATTCCTTGATCTTGGCGTGGATTTCCTTGGCTGTCGCTTCTCCGGCTCCCGTTTTGACAAATTGCACCACGCCATCGCGATCGATCAGCACGACATGCGGGATGCCACGCACTCCATATTCGCTTGGCATCTCGCTCTCGTTGGGGGTCACCATCACCGGATGCTGCAATTGGTGATGCTCCAAAAAGCGGGCGATCGCAAACCGTTCGGTTGGCGGCGGTACGTCATCCTTGGAACGAGTGGCCTGCGATTTTTCTTCGTCCCAGTCAAAATTGTAGTACTGAGTCACTCCGACGATCTCAAAGCCTTGCTCGCCGAATTCCTCTCGCCACTGCCGCAAATGGGGGAACGTTGCGATGCACGGGCCGCACCACATCGCCCAGAAATCTAACAGCACGACTTTTCCTTTCAGCGATTCTTGCGTCGTGCCGGACGTATCGACCCAGGCGTCGACATCCCATTTCGGTGCCGGTTTGCCAATCAGACTGTCAACCGGTTTCACCGACGCGATTCGTTCGCGATGTAGGTCCAAACGACGGAGCATGGCACGAACGGTGGCGTTCCGCACTGCCAAAGAATTCAATGTGGCGGTCACCTGTTTGATTCGCTCCGTCGTTGCATCCGGATCGTCCTGACGCCACTGCGTGATCATCAAGTACTGCGTCTCGGCATACTCGTTCTGGATCGCCGCGGAATCGGGGTAGGCGTCCATCGCCGACGTGACGGACTGGTCAAGTTGGGTAATAAATTCTTCACGCCAACTGTCGTTCTCGCGGTCCGTCGTTGTCAGACTTCGCAACATGCGTAGCAAAGCCAACATCGTCTCTTCGTCAGAGTCTTTCGACTCAGTGGCCGAAACTAGCTTCTGCAAAACCGATTGCACGATCGCATCGGCGTCGTCCTGATGATCATCACGGACCAGGAAATGCGCTTTCAAGACCGCTAATTGGGAAAGCGGCAGTAGAGGTGTTTGTTGATCCTGCAACTCAGCGGATTGAAGTGCTTCGATGCCTCGATCGACTGCGTTTTCCAGCGTCTCGTCGTCACCCGAATGCCGGGTCATGTCTTGGATACTTTGCACCGTCATCAAGATGCCGAATTGGTTCGTCGGTTTCTCGCGATGCTTGCACTGGAATTCCAACAGCTTGCGGAATTGCTCGGCAGCTTCGTTGTACTGCTGCTGTTCGATAAAACGGGTCGCGACAGCATGGCGAAGTGTATTGAGATCTTCGGAGTCGGGATCCTTAGCGATCTGGGATTCCAAATATTCAGCGGCGTCAGAGAGATTCTCATCCATTCGCTCACGCAAGTCGTTCCATTGCTGACGGAACGTGTCGACCGAACTGGTGCGATCGCCATTACCATCATCTGCATGGGCGGGATTAAATTGGCCGGAACTGAAAAAGACAGAACCAACGACTATCGCGATCATGATCGCGATGATTCTCGCGTTCGTATGGGGAAACCGTGTCATCTCCGGTCCTTGTTCGAGCGTGTCTGTGAATAGTCCTGTTTCGATCGACTTCGTGTCCATGATAACGGGCATTCCGGTCGGAAATCAGACAGTTCAACTGAAAATCAGCTTCGATGCCGTTTTTTCCAGTCGCTCAATCGCGTACCCCGTTGGGGATCGTGATGCGATCCAGTATCGTGTGTTTGGGGGTTGCCTGACAACACTCCGATGGTATCGAACGAATCATGCCATTGTCCCTATGCACTTGTTCGAGCGATCCCGATGCACGAGAAAC
>NZ_ANOG01000013.1 GCF_000346295.1 Rhodopirellula maiorica SM1
AGGTGTGCTTAGGGCGGCGTTAACAAACCTAGCGACTAAGTCGAGATCGCTTGAATTGCGTTGCAGGGCAACGGCAAGCACTTCTCCTACTGGCTGCTGCGCCAACCACATCCAATAATTTTGTTCAGGTTCGTATTTGACTTCCGGACGTTCCTGGTACATCGACTCGTTGACTTGACCGTCCAGGGCCAGTGCCAGCCAACGCGTTGCTTCAGCATCCCCGTTTGGAGCTTGCAACAAAATGACTTGTCGCTCGGCTTCACGATACCACGGCCCACCAAGCTGCAATAATCGCTTGATCAAGCGACCGCGCAGATCACGAACCGTTGGATCGTCGTCATCGGTGATTCCTAGTCTGGCGATCGAAGTGCTCAATTGCTTGCGAGCTTGGTCGATCGCCCTACCACGCAACTCGGGTTTCGCCACGTCGGCTCCTTCGTCGGCTGCAATTGCCATGCGAACAATCGCTTCGTGGTCATCCGGAGCCAACAATGAATAGCGATTGAGCCATTTTACTTGAGCGGAGAAATCCTTGGCCTCGGCGGCGGCATCGGCTCGATTCAAAAACGTTGAAGCGGCCTGGCTAGAGTGATAAAGATAGGATATACCGGTTATCAACAACACGACGACTGCGACTGCAATGCTGATTGCTCCCAGTCGCCGATTCCAATGCCAGTGGAACCGCCGCTGTTGGATCTTTTCCGCCAAGCGGATATCCGCGAGGGTTTTTGGTGGCGTTTCCGCTGCGGATCGCTGTGACGAATAATCGTTGATATCTTTGACAACCTTTGACATAGCCATTGTCCCTGGTGTTAGCCGTGGGAACTATTTCCTAGTGGATTTTCGACCGAGCTGTTCTATGTTACGGTGCGGCGTGAGCCACCCGGTTAGCTTTTGTTTTTAGCGGTGCGGCGCGAGCCGCCCGGTAAATGTTGAACGTTGCTCTCGCTGCAACCGGACGAGCCCCGCGCCGTGCCGCTAACCATTGATCGAAATTGGTGAGCCGTGGGCCGTCAGGCACCGGGTAATGTCCAGGACCCGGGCGCTTACGCGATCACGGCTTATGCGTCGGTTTCGCCGGCGATCGCGTAGTGGTAACTTCCGTAACGGTAGGCATATTGTCCGGCGGTGACACCGCTAAAGACGGTTCCCGCAATCGTGGCCCCCGAAGCATCGAGACGCCGCATCGATCGGTTCACATTGTCCATCCGGCTGACGTCACGCATCACACACAACAACGTGGAATCAACAGACGATGCGACTGCCAGTGACTCCGATGCCGACAACACCGGCGCGGTATCAATGACGACGAAACTATATTTCTCCAGTGCACGGTCGACAAAGTCTCGCATTGACGATTCGCTGATCAAACGGTGCGGACTGCGGTCCAGCCGGCCGGCGGGCAACACGTGCAGCAGGCTTCCCAAACTTGTGTCGACAGCTTCTTCAAGCGTCGCCGTTTGCGACAACACACCGCTTAGCCCTGGTCCCATCTCGAGCCCAAAAATCTCGTGCTGATCGGGATACCGCAAATCAGCATCGACCAACAACACGGTTTGATCGGTTGCCTTGGCAATCGACAGCGCCAATTGCGAAGCGACACTACTTTTGCCCTCACCCGACATACTGCTGACCACCGCAATCGAACGTGTGTGTTTGGTGTCGAGTGACAGAAACAGATTCGCCCGAAGCGCATCGACACTCTCTTCAAAGATTCGCCGCCCCCTTCCGTTGCGAGCTCCTGAGGGCAATTGAGCGATTTCGCCAACCACGGGCGCCAGCGATTGACTGCGATCCACCGCCGCACTATCGGTCACACGCTGGACGCGCAATTCCCAAAGCAGCCCTAGTAAGAACGGGATACAAAAAGCACCACCGGACACGGCGATCAGTTTTTTCGTTGGCACCGACTCCAGGGGAATCCTCGGAGGTGTTGCAGCAGCCAACGTCTGCACCGAGCCACCTTGCTGTTTCTCGGTACGAATGGCGGCGGCTCGTATTTTCAACTTACCTAGTACATCCATGGCGATCTGCTTTTCATCGATCGCTAACTGCAAATCTGCCGAAGCTCCACCAAACTGCTCTAAGCGTGAACGCTCGTCATCGTATTGTTTCTGAAGAACATCAAGCTGAGTAGCAAGCGCCTCGTACTCTTTCTTCTCATCAGCGTATCGTTTTTGCAACTCTCGCTGCCACTCAACGCGAGCCGCTTCAATTTTCGATTTTCGCTGGGCCTCAAAACCTTCCTTCAAAGACTCGATCCTTGCCTTTGCTGCAATCTTCTGACGCTCGTATTCGGCGTCTGCACGCTCGTTAAGCATCGCAACGACGCGTTCACGAGCTCCTGCTTTTAGTGTTTCTAGATTCGCTGTCCACTCATCACGTTTGCCTTGCATTTCCTCGTAATACTCGCGTCGTATGCGGACAATATCGCTATCTTCGAGCTCAAGCAAAATCGCCTTGTAATGTGCAACACGCGAAAGTGCTTCGGAAACCTTCGCATCCTGGTTGATGGCATTTAAGATTTCCTGTTCGCTAGGCACATGACGCTCTACTACGGCCGAAGGGATCACTGCCGCCTCCACAGGAGGCACAAACTCAGCCTCACCGGCAGCCGATACTCGACTCGCGTCCGCAATGGCAATTTTCACACGCAAATCCGAGATTCGCGAACGCAACTCCGCCATCAACGTCATGTTACTCTCATTCTCAAGAGCCGCGATCTTTTGGCCGGGCGCGAAGCCAACCAGTGTCTCACTGAGCTTCTGAACACGATGGTGCCGCTGCTCAACCTCTTGCTGCCATCGCTGAATCTCGGGCTCAAGCCCTCGCTCGACTTTCACCATGCGTGCCTGGTCAAACGCATCACGCTGACGAAGGTACGAATCGACCACCGCATTGCAAACCGTTGCCGCCGCAACACCGTCACTGTCTTCGTAGCTGACCACTAAGTGACGACGATTTCCGCCACTCGTGACTTTCAAATTCTCACGCAGACTCACTTCCGCATATTCAGGGTCGGCAAGACTTGGTGCTTTTCGAAGCGCTGGATCGGCAAGTACGGGATCAAGAATGATCGAATTGAAGAACAACGGTTTTTCCGTCGCCGCGATATCTTCGATTACCGGGATAACATCCTTAAAGACGACCCACTGCGAATTTGCTTCCAACAGATGACTGGCGCGATAGACGGGAACAAAGCTTTTGAACACGCCAAACGCCGCCAAGCTTGCCAATACCATTCCGACCGGCACTGCCCAAAGCCAGTTGCGACGGAACGTGACCCAAAGAATCCACGGATCAAACTGCGAATTCGCTCCAGCACTCGGCCCCGACAACCGACCAATTGGCCGATCATTTCCATTTACACGATTAGCATTCGATTGCATTTGCCTGCCCATTGACAACTATTAAAACGACACAAGCACCTTAAAAAGCGTTTAACTAACACCCGACTTATGCACTCCTGCCAACACAACACTTTGCCGCGCGATCGCAATCCCCGTGAACAAATCAGGGAAACGAAGCCAATCGCCCAGCCTAAAAACCTGACTGACCTACGCCCCGCCAATTCCCTGCACAAAATCTCGAGCTGTCATTTGCTCGAGGGGACGATACAAACGTTCCCAATAAACCTTGACCAACCACAGCAGCCCGAACGCAAACGGGATCATTAGATACCCCGAGATGTCATGGATCCGGCCCTGACTGACGCTGTCGTCGAAAACTTGGTAAAGCAGCCCTACCACAGTGATGCGAACCGAGTTGACCATCACGGCCAACGGGACCGCCATCGCGAGTAAAACCACCCGATCCAACCAACTACGACGAACCATTGCGGCCCAGAAGAACGCGAGTGCGGCAACGCCGATAAAAATCCGTAACCCCGAACAAGCCTCTTCCACCTGCAGCCTTAGATCATTAATCCAAATCACATGCCCTTCGCTGACCGCTGGCTGACCGAAAACGCGGAGCATGATGGTACTTAAATCTGTTGCCACGCCTTGCAACTTCCAACTCAGCAAACTTTCCGCCTGATAGGGAAGCGGAAACATCAAAAACAAGAATGCGATCGCTGGCAGTGCCCAACGCAATACCGAAAAGCCGAAACAAACCCAGACGACGCCGGCAATCAGTGGCAACATCGACCAAGCATCAAGAAAGTCGGCATATACCAAGCGGCCCGCCAACCGCATTACCACGGCAAGTGCAATCAACGAGAGACCGGCCCAACTAATTCCCTGCCGGATTCCAGTAATTTGATCCAGGCGATTCCAACATAGCAGCAGAGCCAACGGCAGCACTAAATACCCATGGGAATAATCGGGCTCGTTCCGCCAAGTCTCCTCGATCCAAACGAGCGTCGGCCAATAGGCATAAACCAAAGCAGCCAGAACAGCCACCGCTGCAGGCAGCCCAAAGCCAACCCACCACGCTTGCCCGGGTCGAACCAAAACATCGACATCCTTCGCTTTGGCTTCCACCCGTTTGGAAGAAGCAACTGCCGATTCAGGAGCCGTCCGGACTGGCAAATGCTTTCGCTTTCGTCTCGCGGGCTTTGATGCGTTAGCCAAATTTAATTCTCACCATTTACGATTCGGCCCGAGGACATTCGTCGGGATACCGAAATATCAGCGCGGACTTCGTCCACGTGGGTGACACTCACCCCACACTTCCGAACCAACAAAGTTAAAAATACGACTTCCTTTACGGTCAACCAAGCCGAGGACACTCTCCATTCGGGTGGCAACCCGTTCAGTGCCGAGCGTTCCCGAACCTGACCAACTGCCTAAACTTCGGATACCTGAACATGCTTCGACTTGAACGTGCAACTATAAACACTGCAGAGGCATACGCAACGGCCCACTGGAGCTATGTGCAAAAATTCATCTCTAGTTTGCCAATGTGTACGCAAAGCGATCAATACGGTCAAAAAAACGCCATAAACGGCAAGATTCGATGCAACAACGCTCTAAAACACTTCCCAAACCAGAATGCATTTTGCTATTGCGAAGCACTATACACTCCACAGAGCTATGTTCCACCGCACTTTAGAAATAAACGCAAAACCTGCGCAAGACATTCATAGGGGGTTCTGGTTTCGACAATACGAACGCTAGTATGTACTCAGATGAACGCAAAATTTTCGCGCAAATGTGAAAGTTCTTCTGAAGATCCGAAATTCCGAGCTGCGGCCTATGCCTCTTAAGCAAGCATTGCCCCCTCATAGTTGCCCCGCAGCAAGAGCCTATCTACACCACCCCAGTCAGGTCATGCGGACATCCGCACTCGAAGATCGATTTTCGCCACCTGTCACAGAATCGTTCCGCTCAGGAGACCGAGCAGCACGGAGCGAGCGTGAATCGCTTGTTGACAGTGGAAAACAAAACGACGACGCCCAAGAAACCCCCTCTCTTGGAATATCAATCCCGGTGCACGGCAATAGCCTGAATAGCCGCGAGACAGTGTCGTCTGACGATTCCGTTCGTCGGTTTCCCTGCATTCTCGCGATGCGGAAGAAAGTCTTGGCGACTCATTGAGCCGCGACGCGTCAGCGGCCGGGCCCCACGCACTACCTGAGTCCCACACACTCCCCGGGACCTTACCCCACACGGCTCACCGTTGAGACTTGATTGAGCCTGACTGTAGGCCTCTTCGTTTAACCGTTAGCCGACAGGCATACGCAATGCCATCTACTTTGGTAGCGGCACGGCGCGAGCCGTCCGGTTGAGGCGAGAAAACGTCCGGCTTTAGACCGGGCGGCTTGCGCCGCACCGCTACAAACGCCACTCGTTTAGTGCCAAAGTAGATGGCATTGGGCGATCGCCAACGGATGCGAGCACGCATTCGGCTGACTGCTAAACGACAAAATCGACAAGACATTGTCGTTGATCGCTCCGCGATCATCACGCCGAGGGTCTTGCCGAGGACATTCGGGGATTATCAGCGCGATGACAGGCTGGAAGCCTATCCCACATTTCGGCAGCCTTGGCGACTTTCGCTACGTTGGCTTTGCTTATCTTTTTGCCACCCATCTTTTTGCCGACAACTTCCCTGCGTCACCTCCCCAGCGCGACGACAGGCTGGAAGCCTATCCCACAACAAAAGTCTTGGCGACTTTCGCTACGGGGAGGTTTGAGCCACTTTGGACTTTCCTCTGCGACGACGGCCCACTCCGGCTGCGGCGACACCGAAGATTGCAATCGCAAGCGAACTTGGCTCTGGCACGGCGCCCACGGCAGCAGCACCGCGAACCTGGTACCCCGGATCCCCGGAAACGTAATTCGACAACGTATCACCGAAGACCCAATTCACTCCGTAAGCTTGATTCGTCCCTAACTCGCGAGGCGCTCCGGTGCCAAGTCCGCCCCAGCCGGTGGCAAGCTCGGCTGCCGTAGGCGCTTGGATCTTGAAGCCGGCGAGATCGCCAAACGTCAAACCAACGCCGTTGCTTGGCAACCAAGACTTATCACTGTTTTCGTAAATCTTGGCGGTCTTGTCCGACAGATCCGCAAACGTCAGATCGTAACCATTGCTAAACAATGGCTGGAATGACGGATTCGATGGCTCATTTGCAACCACCGCAAAATTGCCAGCGCCGTCGGTAATCCAGAAATTCAAATAGGGCCCAACCGCGGGTCCACTGCCCGCCGTGAATCGCGAAACATCAT
>NZ_ANOG01000014.1 GCF_000346295.1 Rhodopirellula maiorica SM1
ATGGGCATCGCAAGTCCGAAACCCGAGGAACCTGCGATCGAACCCGAGGTCCCGAAAACCCCGCCACGAAAAATCTTGCTCGTCGAAGACGGGGCGATCAACCAACGCGTCGCGTTGGGTTTTCTGAAGAAATGGAATCACGAGGTCGAGTTGGCGGTCAATGGTCGCGAAGCGGTTGAAGCGACCAAGCAGCAATCGTTTGATGTGATTTTGATGGATATCCAAATGCCCGAGATGAACGGACTCGAAGCAACCGCAGCGATTCGCAAGTCAGAGGAGGGCACGAACCAACACCAATACATCGTCGCGATGACGGCCGAAGCGATGAAGGGAGACCGCGAGAAATGCTTAAACGCAGGCATGGACGATTACATCTCGAAACCCTTCAATCCCGACGAATTGCAGGATGTGATCGCCAGAGCCACCGAGCACATCGCGCCGGATGCTACTGACAACGCACCTGAGGACGCCGCCGACGCCGCACCTGCGGACCGCACGGCGGATGAACCTGAATCGACCGCCGCTGCCACAACCGAAGACGGAGAAACGGAACCCGAACGCCAGACCGAACCGATGCTTGATTGGGACCACGCAGTCCGACAAATGGGCGGCGACGAGAACTTGGCGCTCGAAGTCCTGAGGACGTTCCAGGACGAGGTGCCTGTGTTGCTGAAACAGATGCGATCTGCAATCGAGGCCAAGGACCCCACCACGCTTTGCCGAAGCGCCCATACGTTGAAGGGATCATCCCGTTTCTTTGGCCTCAGCGAGATCATTGAAATTTGCACCAACATCGAAGCGAGCGGGCAAGCGATGGAGATCGCCGCCGCCGAAGAGGCCGTCGATCAATTGGGAAAGACCTGTGATCGCTTGCTCGCAGAAATCGCCAATCGACTTGCATCCAATGCGGCGGAGTCGGATAAAGCCGATCCATCATAATCGCAATTTGCTCAGCAAAACCTGCTCTAGGCTCTGACTGAAACCGGCTCAAAGTCGCCTTTCGCTCCGCGAAAGTTGTGGAAAAAAGCCGCTCTCGCGAAGCGAGAATCCGCTTTTCAGACCGCCCCTAGGGAACCATGGCAATCAAACCGGCCACTTGACGCGGTGTGACAATGGTCCGTGACTGAGAAAATGCCTACCGCCCCTACTTTGCTGGAAAACGCTGTCAGCGATGCACTGATGGAATCGGAAGACGCTGATGGTCAGCAGATTGGCTGTGACTGATGCGCCCGCTACTCATTGAGAACATGTGATCAAAAAGCGATTATGATCTAGGGAAACGATGATGATCCCATGTTCGCCCCGATGGTCCTGAGAAAGCAAAACAAAAATGGAGGAACCCGAGTCAACCTGGACCTTTATTCCAGCTGCTGATTTTACGGTTCCTATTCCACCGGCAACCGATGCGGCTCGCGGTACCCTGCGACGCACATGGCAGCTGCTCTATAGTGCAATGCGGCGATCGAATCCTCAGGCGTCCAGCACTTCAACCGATTGGGATTGCCCTGCCAACAGTCTGCTGCAAACGGTGTCTCCCACGCCCGATTGGATGCACGTCGCGGATGCGTTCACCGCCGCGATCGGTCGTACCTGGTTCGATCTCGCGTCCTCGACGCACCCTATTCACACTGTCATTGGCCCCCCGGGATGCGATCTGTCAAAGATGCTTTTGCGGTTGGCTCAGCAACATCAACTCCGCACGTTGACCGCTCCCGCACCAGAGTCTTTGCTCGAACCGCTAACCGACGACCTCTTCTGTGCAGATACCGAGGATGTATCCGAACAAGAAATCCTGGTTGTTCCTCAGCTAGAACGTTGGTACCTGCGACACGAGGACGGACTGCACCGACTGCGTGCATTGCTCGAGCATTTGACGTCTACCCGCAGTCGCGTGCTAATTGGTTGCGACAGCTGGGCATGGGCGTTCCTTCAACACGCAGTGGGGATTGAAGACCGAATCGGCTCGCCTCTGACGTTGTCCCCCTTGGACGCAAAACGATTGACGCATTGGTTTCGCAGGACCCTGCCGCTTGACCAATACGAGTTTATGCATCCTGGTAATAACCCCGTTTTTCCGACACGGGATGACACGAAACAAGGAAACGGCTGCGACAAAGATCCACAGACAAACGAAACATCCGATTTTTTCACGAGTTTGTCGGTCAAGTCGCGTGGCAATCCTGGTGTGGCTCAAGCGATTTGGAATACCTTGTTGCGTACGCGGAACGCGAAAAACGATATGTCGCCGTCGACCAGCCACCCTGAAAAAACGTCGCTTTGGGTCGTCTCGCCTGATGAACTTGCAACACCGCAATTGCCACTGAACAACGATCGCGTGCACCGTTTCATTGTGCATGCGATCCTGCTGCACGGTGGTCTGTCGCGTCGATCGCTTGCCACCGTTTTACCGTTCTCACCCGATGAAATCCATCGCCGCGTGAGTGAATTATGCCGAGCACATATCCTGGTCGAACAAAACGATGAACTGCAAGTGAATTTGATCGCATACCCAATCGTCCGACGGGAACTGCAAAGCGAAGGATTTCTGACAGATGTCGTTTTAATTTTCCCCGGTTGGCTTTCGATTAGGAAATCACCATCATGCCTGACCCCCAATCCTCGCAACAAGAAGAGGTGACACGCATTCTACGCGAATGGAGTGACATCCATTTGATCGAGGCAATC
>NZ_ANOG01000015.1 GCF_000346295.1 Rhodopirellula maiorica SM1
TCCATGCTGATCGCATCCACGTTTTCGTAATAGGACGTCAGTCCTACGTCCGAGCCGTCAAAGTACAGTTCAAAGGTTCCGGCGGTTGTGTCGCCGATTTCGGTGGGAACGAACCGGACAATATCCGCCGGCGCGATGGTGCCAAGTTCCGCAAGTTTGGTGTTGGCGTTGAAACTCATCAAAATGCTGCCGTCTGCCAACAGATGAAAAGCATCGACGTCGGTACGGATCCCTACATCCGAACCGTCAAAGAACATCTGCCAAGCTCCGGTTCGCGTGTCGTGGATAAAAATATCCTCGTCTGCAAAGGTCAAGTCGCCTACGGCGATTCGACTCTGTGAACTCATGTAGATGACTTTTTCTCCAAACACCTCAGTTCCGGTAAAGTTGCTGTGTTGGATTCCATCGAGTGCATCGTGTTCGATCGGATTCAACGGTTCGCTGCCGCTAGCGTTAGTGGCGACTGCAAAGGCAGTTGGCGTCGCCAGCGAGATGTTCCCACCCGCCGTCGTGAGCAAATTGCCTGAAAAGGCGTTGGCGGCTTGAATGACGTCGGAATTCTCAGTGTAAATCGACCAGTCGCCCGATGTCTCGGTGCCGAAAACACCGTTGCTCAACACCATCCGTGTGTCTTTGTCGATCATTTGGCCATCAAGATAGAATCTGCCTACTGTGCTGACGACCAAACGGCCATCGGTGGTGAAGCTGATTTCATCAATGTCACCGCTGGTGGGGTTCAGACCGACATCAGATCCATCAAAAAACCACTCAAGCGTTCCAGCGGTTTGCGTGCCGAGACCGGTCGGAGTGAATTTTAAGATGTCAGAATCGCGAACCAACCCCAACCCTTTTGAATAGCTGTTGGTATCAAAGCTCAGCAGGATGTTGCCGTCGTCTTGCACATAAAATGCGTTGACATCCCATCGGGCCAGTCCGACTTGAGAGCCATCGAAATAGAGTGACCATTCGCCGGTGTTGTTGTTAAATGCCAGTATGTCCTCGTCCGCATAGGGGATATTACCGACGACTCCATTTTTTGAAAAACTGACGTAGGTAATTTCGCTGGTGTCCGGAAGCGGTGGCGGAGGCGGTGTATCGTCGTCATCAGGCAACTCGATTTTTGAGCCGTTGATTGTGATCGAGACACTGGCCTGGGTGCTTGCGCCGTGTCGATCGGTGACTCGATAGGCAAGTGTTTGCACCTCCTGTTGCCCCACCGGTAAATCGTCGAATTGGTCGGCCGGATCAAAGCGGAAACTTCCCTCGCCCAAGTCGACAAACTGGCCACGTGAGGGGCGCGTCAGCCATTCATAGCTCAATGAGCTGGCATTGTCATCGCGGTCGATGTCGTCGGCCGTGACGGTTTGAACGACCGCTGGTTCATCGCCGTTGATCGAAAAGGCGAGATCATTGGCGGTCGGAGCATCGTTGCTGCCATTGATTTGGAATGAAATCACCGCCGTGTCCGTTTCGTAGCCATCACTGAGCGTGTATTGAAAGCTATCGGTCAACGATTCACCCACTGCCAGACTCTGCACCTCCTCATCAAATGGATTCAGCACATAGGAGTACGAGCCATCATGATTCCACTGCAGCGATCCGAATCTGCCGGCCACCGGTGAGTCAAATGGACTGGTGGATCGTTCGATTTGGGTCACGCTAAGCGTTTCATCACCATTGGCATCTTGATCATTACCGAGCAGATTGCCGCTGATGGCACTGAGTTGATCTTCGTTGATCTGGGCAAGGTCGTCCGATGCCACCGGTAGTGCATTGACAAATACGCTTGTCGAGTCGGCATTGTTTCGCGAGTTGGACTCGGTCGAGCTCGTGGTTACCGCTGACTCGAGCGACAGTGTGCCCGGCTGCGTCGTGGTGACTCGAATCTCAATTTGCTTTGACGCCCCACTGGCCAGATTGCCAATATCGGTGGTGACGACGCCGCTTCCACCCGTGCCCCCACTTCCGCTCAAGGAACTGTTCGGCGATGAACTCAACCATCCCGAACTTGTCGACGTCGTGACAAGAACGTTTTGGGCGGTCACCGCTCCTTGGTTGCTAACCGTGACGGTGTAGATCGTGTCGTTGCCAAGCGTCACCGATGCTGCGGTGTCGGATAAATCTACTTGCACGTCCGCGAGTTGCGGCGATTGATTATCGACGCTTAGATTGAACACATCCGAAGTAAAACTACCCAAACTGTCAAACGCAGTAACCTGGATAGCGGTCGTGCCGGATGCCGGGGGATGGCCGGTGATCACACCCGTTTCGACGTCGATGCTAATCCAATTGGGCAGGACTCCGCCGTTGCGAGGCGCAATCGAGTAGGACAGATCGTTGCCGTCCTCGGCGTCCTGGAAGTAGCCAGCGATATCAAGATCGAACGAGGTATTGCGATGAACTGTCGTATTGGGGATCGCGGAAACCAAGGTGGGCGACTGGTTCACAGGATTGACAGTGATATCGAAATGATCGGTTGTGGTCGCACCGTAACGGTCTCTCGCGGTGAGTTCAATCGAGATCGTTCCCACGTCGGATTGCGACGGCGTACCGACGAAGTATCCTTCGTTGCCGTAGAGTTTCAGCCAGGATGGCAGCGCTTGGCCATTGGATTGTCGAGCCGAAAAGGAGAGTGTGTCATTGGCATCGCTGTCAAAGAAGTGACGTTTGCCAGCGTAGGCGAAGTTCTCATTGACAATGATGTTTTCCGCTTCAGACCCACCGCCGATCAAGTATTGCCAAGCACCGGTATACCCTTCAGTACCCGCTGCTCCGTTGTTGAAGGCAATGTTTCCTTCGAGCGTAGAATTTTTCAGGCTTGCTGCACTTGATCCATAGACTTTGATGCCATGCCGGAATTGGTTGAAGAGGATGTTGTCGGCGAAGACGCGTGTATAGTCATCGTTTTGTGCATAAATCCCTTGACCGTGCTCGCGGTCGGGACCCGACCAACCATTGTTGTAAATGAGTGAACCGTAAACCTCACCTCCATCGGCAGGTCCCCAGTATCCGAGACCTTTGTTAAGGTCGTGGATTTCCCAATTGATGATCTTGACGTGATCGCCCTGGACGTTGATGTTGCCACGATTGATATTCGCCGGCCAAGAGCCGGGGATATCAGTTGTCCGTGAGGACAAGTCGCTGGAGAAAACCTCGAATCCTTGGTAGTACGTATGTTGCCCACCGACGGTAACCACTTCGGCGTTCAGTGGCGTCCCATTGTTCAAGTCAATGATCACCTCTTCGCCAGGATACTCGCGAACATGAATGGGATTCTCAGCAGTACCCGAAAGAGTGCTGGTGAATTTACCGTGGTAGGTGCCACCCATAATCCAAATCGTATCGCCAGGCGACACGCTTGAAGGGTGGCTCATTGCGGTTTGCAAATCCCAAGGACTGCTCTGGCTACCGTTGCCCTGCGGCGTTCCATTGGGAGAGACATAAAATTCGCTGCCTGTCGCAGGAACAGGATCAGCTTCGGATAGAATCAGGAAACTGCCGAATTCTTTATCGACCACCAAAGGAGCAACGGGATTATGACCGATCGGCACCGGCGAAACTCGGTCGACCATTGGAATGGAGACCGCGTCGCCATCGTAGACGCCGGAAACAACCGGATCGCCTTTAAGATCGAGCACATCGTAGATTTCAAAAGCCGCACCAGGCTCAACCACCGCTGACAAATCGAGTTCGACTTGATCAAGCCGATCCCAGTTGTAAACCACCGCATTACCACGTCCAGGTTCGTATTGGTTCGGGCGTACTTCGACGACCGTACCATGGGCCGTGTTGGTTAGCGTGCTGTTGGCATCCAGCCCAGAGCGATCCAGCCATTGGTCCCACGTTACGACGGATCCGTCATAGTTAAACGCCCGGCGCGTATCGGAGACGTAGCTGTTGTTGTCCCAGATGTAATCCTGAGACGAAGCCCCGGCTGGAATGTCAGTTAATTCGAGGACACGATAGGGATCGTCGTTCATCACCGTATTGCCGGTAAAGGTGATGTCTTCCCATTCGCCAAAAAACTGAACACCACTGGCAAAATAGTTGTCCGTCGCTTGAATATCAGTTCCTCCGACCCCATAGCCAAAGACAACGCCTGTGGTCGGTAAGAGGTTGAAACTGAAGGGAATATCGGCTCCCAGGGTCAGATCGGAAACGGGCGTGGAGATCTGAGGGGGCTGGTTTCCAGCAAGAAGCAGTCGCGGTTCGAGCCGTTCGAGAAGTTGACGCCGTTTGTTTTGTTGTCGACGTGCGCGCCGACGTAATCGATTGTCCGAGAAAAACCTGATTTGCATTCGCTCTCTCCTGCAGACAGGAGCCTATCGAAGAAAAGGGGCTTAGGTGGTCAAAGGATGACCGAAGAGCGTCGCATTCTACGTATTGTGAGGGATGGTGCTAGGCCAGTTTGACTAGGTTTGCAGGAGTGGGGCTGTGCCCCCCGGGGCGTCGTCAATTGGCGGGGGGCGAGGTCGATGGAAGCGGGATTTCCGCAGTTTCCGCTCTATAGAGAGTACGGATTACCGAAGGGGTAGCTGGATAAAATCCGTGTCAGAAAAAAATTCATCGACTTTTCTATCGGCGGGGGGCGAAATAGCCTGAGGTTTTTCTGTTTGCAGTTCGATTTGCGGCTCCCACACCGAAAGTACGCTGTCAATCGAAGCAAGTTTCATGCTTCGCGGCGGCAGCGGTATTGGTGCGATTTCCAGAGTCTCTCGCTGTAAGTCAATTCGTCCCCATGTGTTAGGAGAAGGCATGGAGCGGAGGGGCGTGGTGATCGCCGATTCGACATGGCGTGTTTCACGCACAGTGTCGACATAGGTCGAGATGAAGCGAGACGTTTCCGGTGGACTGTTTTCCTGTGTGGGTTCTGCAAGCATTTCCAATGTGAATAGCGGGATGGTCTGGGCGTTTGCTTGGATCTGAGGAGCTTCCAGCGTCGCGTCCGTCACATGAATCGCGTCAAGCGATTGAGTGATACCGCCAGATGCTCCGCGATAGATGAGATCGATGGTACATGCGGTATCGGTCCCAAAATTGGTAACCCCGCAAACCAATATGTCCGTCCCGGTACCGCGGAGACCACCGGCGGCCACTGTCCCAAGCGTCGTTAGATAAAGAGTTTCTCCGTCGTTGGCCAACGAGATCCCGGTTAAATTTTCGCTGGTCGATGTCAGCTCGACATCCGATCCGTCGAAGTAGAGTTGCCATGTGCCAGCGGTGAGATCGCCCAGACGGGTCGGTGAAAACTGTAAGATGTCCGCACTGCTGCCGCTCACCCCATCGACCGCAAAGTTACCACTGGTACTCAGCAGCAGACTGCCGTCCGGTGCAATGCTGATCCCGTCGACATCCTCGTAATAGGTGGTCAATCCCACGTCGGAACCGTCAAAGTACCACTCGAATTGCCCTGCAGTGTCGTGGCCTGTGGTGGCGGGAATAAAACGCACAATGTCGGGACGTTCTACCGTTCCGAGACCATCAATGTTGGTGGACGCATTAAAGCTGAGCAGAATGCTTCCATCCTCTTGTAAAACAAACGCATCGACATCGGTGCCTATTCCTACATCCGACCCATCAAACAGCAACTTCCAAGCCCCCGTACGTGTGTCGTGATAGAAGATGTCTTCGTCGGATATGCTCATGTCGGCGACCGAGACACCATTCATCGAGCTCATATAGATCACGTGCTGTCCAAATTTTTCGTTGCCGGTAAAACTGCCAATCTGGATTGCGTCGAACGCGTGCTGGCCGTCGATGCCATGAAGACTGCCGGTGAATTTTTCTGATACATGGCAACTTGTTTGTTCACCGAATGATTCCATCATGCACGTGGCAATGTCGATGGCTTCACCGCTAACACCCCCAAACGAAAACCCGCTCTCCGATGAAAGATGAATTTCATTTGTGGCCGGGTCGACGGAGACGCCGTCGATGTTTGCGTCGCCTAGTCCCACGTCGGATCCATCAAAGTACATTGCCCAATCACCGCTAGTGTTTGCACCAAACACGCCGTTGTTGATCACCAACAGGTCTTCGTTTGCAGCAGAGATCCCCGATA
>NZ_ANOG01000016.1 GCF_000346295.1 Rhodopirellula maiorica SM1
CCACGTTTTCCTTGCCGCCCCACGCCGGACCACCCCATTGCCATTGGCCGTCACGATACTCGGCCGACAACGCGTAATCGCCTGGTGCGTAGCCAATCACCGCAACCAATCGCTTGGCTTCCGGAAGATAAACCACATCGCAAGGCGTGAATCTGCCACCGGCTGCGAAGTAGGAATTGACCGTAGGATTGTCAAACTCAGTGCCTTTGGGTTGTTTCAAACGGGCAATGACTTTGCCCCGCTGTGATACTACGACTTCACCCGTGTTGGTCGATGCAAACGCCCAATACGACTGGCCATCCATGATGAAGCAATCGGCTCCGTGAGCGTTCATGCCGCCCGCAAAGATCGAATCCTGTTCCTCGACAAGACTCCATTCGTTCAGTTCGCCATCGAGTGTGACCAAGCCATATTTGGCAACCACCGTCACGATCTCGTGAGTCGTCTGATCCACATCCGCATTGTTGTGCAATCCGCCCTTGGCTGCTGCGATCATCGCGTCGGCTTGTTTGCCCAGTTCGGGACGATGCTCCCAGCGATAGGTTTTGCCGTTCGCGTTAAACGTGTTTTGTGCAGTCGCCAAGTCGACCGCCACGACAGGGTGCTTGCCGGCAGAATCGTGGTCATGGTCGTGTCCCTCGTGGGCCATGACGTTTTGGGAAATTCCAAACACGACCGCGATGGTACAGCAGAAAGAAGCTCGGGTGTAAGTCACAGCATCATACTCGATGGAGGAAAGAATGGGGACAGATTGAGGGGGTATTGTGATCCATAACCCTCCATAAATCAATCGCCGACAACCAGCGCCGCCAAGACCACAGCGTCCGATTGTCAACAATTTGAGGGGCCGTTTGCCACTTCTCGGCAATCGCCACCCCTGGTTCCCGGGCTCCAGCCTGGGAACCAGCGTTTTTTTTGCTGGCGTTCACTGAGCGCCAAAAGTTTCAACAATCTCATCACTGCAAACTCGACTTCAGCTTGAGGGAAAAAGCACGGCCACGAGCGACGCATCCACATTTAGTGCTCGCCAAAGTCGCTCCGCACTCCGTGCTGTTCGCGATCATCCAGCCCACGCAAATCCCCATATTGAAAAAGCATCACAGCAAGCCGACATTCTTCATCTTCCTACCTCCATTTTCCTACCAACAGAAATGCGTAGGGATATATCACGCCTCAGAAGTGTGTAGGACACGGAGATGAGTTAGACGCCTGTTTGTTGGCTTGGACTTGTTCGCAACCCGGCAGCGTCGTCTTCTAGTGGAATCCTGATTCCACCTTCTTGCAAATTAAGAATAGGCAGGGGGGATTGCGGTGGTTGTGCGGATTGTCAGCAGCATGGCGTCACAGTTTCAATGGATTGCGACTGCGATGCCACTGATCGCTCGTCGTCGACATTCACCATGTCCTAATCTCATTGCAAGCTGATGCTGCAATTCTGAGGAACGTTTCCTCTCGGCGACTTGCCATGGCGTTCCGCAATCTCATGAAACGTAACGACATACTCACACGGTGACTTCAAAAATGAAAAAGTATCTCACATTGACTTGTGCCGCGATCGTGCTTACCGCTTTCGTCGTTTTGCTGCACGAAACCCGCCCGGCTCAGGCAGCGACGCCGAAAAACTTTGTATTGCCCGATGTTGAGATGGAAGGTACATGGGTGTTCGCTGAATCATCGTCCGACACCGGCATCCCCATCGAGAATCCAAAGATCGTGTACATCGAAGGTGTGCCTTTTGTGGTGGGTAAGCGAAAAGGACGATTCGAGACGTTTCAAGAAACCATGTTTTCAGGCGGAGTGACCTACATCCGCTTCAAGTCGGTCAGCTTGATCCAGCAGGTTCCGGACTTACATTAGCCCAAAGGCGAGCGACGCCACAGAGTTTGATTGATAAAGCACAGGCCACCGGAAAAAAAGGTTAGAACGTGAAAGGTTAGAGAATGGGCAGAAACATGCCCGTTTCTTTCCTTTGTCTGGTACCAGTCGGTCATACCATCTTTTTGCCCCGCATTTTTTTGCCTGCTCTCCCGTCCGGCGACGACCGAACGACATTCTCGAAGTTCCCACAACTTCGGCGCACACACCATCACCGCGTCCCCGGTCAAATAAGGGCACCCCAAGGTTGCGGTAGGAACGTGATAAACGCCAAAGACGTCCTCAAACGAGGACACTTCCACGTGCTCGCACCCGAGATGCGGCGATAGATTGGCAATAGACAAACAGAACCAGCTAGGTTCACTGTAGTTTAACGCTGAGGGTGCAACGACGCAGAGAAACGCAGAGCAGAAGGCCAACTATTTTCAATCGGTCGCTTTCGAGGCCTCCGCGTCCAGACCATTGTTCTGATGGTGCGTCAGGCAACCTGCGGCATTCCCCCCTCGATCATCACGAAGTAAACGATACCGCGACTTTCGTCGACGTACCATTCATGTAAGTAGGCTGGATGCTCAGCAGTGGAGTCACCGTTATCGATGAATACGGGTAACGCTTTCCCAAACAGAAAGTCAAACCATTCAGGAATTTGGCCCTCATCCGTACACATCGCCATCTTGCGTTTTAACTCTTGGACCGCGTCTTCGTCTTGGGATGCGTAAACGTCTTCCCGTTGGGCATTGGCTCGAATCTCGGAAACCGCGTTTGCTTCCACCTTGAATCGCGCGAGCGATGCCTCGCCCCCGACTGCACCATGGTAAGTGAACCGCAGACTGTTGATTTGTTCCGGCCGAAGATGAGTCAAGAAACGCTGTTTGTATTCGGACGCCGTCGGTACTGGACGCAACATTGGTGCCACACACCCGATGATGCAGATACCGATAGCAAGGATGGGAGTACGATTCATCGATTTGAATACCAAAGACGGCTTACGAACGTTCGGCGTGCGCGCCCTCAGGCGAGCTTGGCTCGGAGCTGGTCTGCCGAGATTTTAGCCCACTACTGCCCCTCTTTTTTTCCGTCTCGATTTTTCGCTCGAATCGTTGGCTTGCCTGGCGGATTACCTTCCCAATTGTTCCGAGCTTCCAAGAATGGAGCTGGCAGTCGACACGAAAAAAGGGTTTTCGCCTAATCGGCGAAAACCCTTTGATTTTACGTAGTGCGGATGAGAGGACTTGAACCTCCACGCCCTTGCGGGCACTAGAACCTGAATCTAGCGCGTCTGCCAATTCCGCCACATCCGCGAATTAGCCCTAGAACAATATCGCGATTTTCTTTGAATCGCAAGTGGAGGAGGACATGAAAATGTGGAATTCACGCGCCCCGGTTGCGGGCGAAAAAAGACGGACCGCTACACCCCAGTCAGTCACCTTATGAGGATTATTACGGCTGGACGATTGTCAACCGCGACGGCATCCGACGGTGCCCCCTTGGATAATCCAACCGAGAACGCTTCTCTCTGATATACTTGGGTGCTACAACTTGCCCCCCCTTATCACCCCATCACTCCGTTTTAATTCCGAGCGAGGATTGGCGAGCATGCAACTTCATTGCCTCGGTACGGTAGGCTATCACCCCAACGCCCAACGCCATACCTCGTGCTACTTCCTGCCTGAATCGGGACTGCTGTTGGACGCTGGGACTGGCGTCTTTCGGTTGGCGCCGTTGATCCAGACCGATTCGCTCGATGTGCTGCTCAGCCATGCTCATCTGGATCACACCTGCGGTCTGACCTTCTTACTGGATGTGTTGTTTGAAAGCCCGGTAAAGACCTGCCGGATCTGGGGCGAGAAAGACAAACTGGATGCCGTTCGCAAACACTTGTTCAACGACTTGATTTTCCCCGCGTCCCTGAACGCCGAGTGGATGGAGATCGATTCGCTCGATGAATTTCAAATCGCAGACACGACGATCACGCACCGCCCTCAAGACCATCCCGGCGGCAGCGTGGCCTATCGTGTCGAGTGGCCGAAACAACAAAAGCAGCTCGTCTATGCCACCGACAATACCGGTGACACCAGCGACGAGATGGCCCAGTGGGGCCATGAGTGCGACCTATTGATGCAAGAGTGTTACTTTCGTGACTCATCGGCCGAGTGGGCGAAGAAGACCGGACACTGCTGGACCAGCCGTGTGGCGGAAGTCGCCCAGCGGATACATCCTAAAAAATTGCTGGTAACTCATATCAACCCGCTGGAACTGTGCGATGACCCAGTGGATCTGGACGTGATCCGAAACGCTGTCGATTGCCCAGTCGTCCTTGCCGAAGACGAGATGATGATCGAGTTCTAGCTCTTGGACTGCTTGGCTTCGAGTTCTTTGTAGAGCCGATCGAGCACGCCGTTGACGAAACGCGGACTGTTTTTATCGCCATAACGTTTGGCCAAAACAATCGCTTCGTTGACCGCGACACGCCCCGGCGTATCGCCAAACAAAATCTCGTAGCCTCCCAATCGCAACACGTTGCGATCGGTCACCGCCATACGAGGCAGCGTCCAGTGGCTGGCCAATTTGCTGAGATGCGCATCAACGTCATCGCGATGCTCGAGCGTGCCCATCAACAATTTGTAGGCGAACTCGGTCAACGCTTTGCGTCCTTGTAAACGCGAGCGAATGAACTGCTTGGCGGATTCATCAGAGCGGGGATCGTTAACGTCCGCCTCGTAAAGCAGCTGCAATACAATCTCGCGGGCACGGCGGCGAGTGGACATTCGAACCTGACAACAATGAGGGAAATTTTTATGAAATGGAGGCCTGAGTGGGGATTCTATGCGGAAAAGGAGGAAGCGCCGATTGGGGCAGCCAAGAAACCTTCGATTTAGGCCGGGCGAGCCCCCACACCCAACGCCTTCGACATTCCCCCTAACAGGCAGGCTCATTCTAACGCAGCGGCTTGCGTCACCCAGTCAAAGCAGGTAGGCCGAAATCAATGGGTAAAATCCCGCTAACCGTTTGGCCCCTGGCCCGGTTAAATGTCGCAGCCGTGACCAGCGGGCCGTGATTTACTGAAGTTTCCTATGACCCTATGCCAAGGGGTGGCTGATGGACTAACTCATCCGTCATGGGTGTATTCGACGGACTAGGAAGTCCCTCGTACGACTACATCAACAGCCCGCTTGCGCCAAAGCGGAACGCTGTGAAGCATTTCTCCCTATAAGGAAAACGCGAATTAGCTGTAGCGAAAGTCGCAGAGACTTTCGGCCACGCGAGTAAAACCGAAACTCTCTGCGAGTTTCGCTACGAAAAAATGCTTCACAGCGTTAGCCAAAGCGGCTAATTACGAAAGCCTCTTGGCTGCCTAATTCGAACGTTTTCCCACTGCAACCGGACGGCTTGCGTCGTGCCGCTACGAAGGGCGATCGTATTGGGCACGCGCCACGCTGATTTCACGACCGCCTGCCTAGCATTGAACCCAAACACGGGGGGCACGCTACTGTTCGGGCGGAACAGGCGGCAATTTTTCAATTTGACGCCGGGCTTCTTCGACCGCAGGCGCTGCCCAGCCGTGATCCGCATGCAATTGAATGATCCCGGTTAGCGATTCCCGTGCGGTTTGCGGCGGTGCATTTTTCGACCGTCTGTCGAATGCGATCGAGCAGTTCGACC
>NZ_ANOG01000017.1 GCF_000346295.1 Rhodopirellula maiorica SM1
CGGCGTCTTCGTGAAGGTTGAAATCGTTCAGCGGATTCGCGGTGTCGTCTTTGGCCAACAAGCCGGCGGCTTCGTACGGTCCGTAAACGGGGAAACCGTCAAAGGCAAAACCGATGACGTTGGAGTGCCCTTGCCCCTCATCGCTCCATGGCGTTTTCACGCAAACCGGGTACTTATGATAGTGGTATTGCTGCTGTGGGCTGGGGTGACCACAGCAACGATCCAATCGCCAAACCGCATCGGTTTCAAAGATATGATCAAACGGATTGAAAAAGATCACACCGTTGGTCGCCACCCCGATCGGTCCCATCGGCAGCGCTTGGTTCGAGTTCTTTTCGTCCATCGCAAAAGCGTTGGGATCGACTTTGGGCTGAAGCGGCAAGTAGTGCGTGTTGGCTTGTTCTTTGATGTACGACGGGTTGCCATCGAGCATTCGCCAACGATCCGGAAACGTCGCGGTCGGATGGTTCGGCAGGTTGCGGCTGCGGATGACAACGTGAGTGTCCGTGACATTGATGATCACGGCGTACGGTTTGAACACATCCTTGGTGACTTCATTGCCATCGAAATCCAAGTAGCCCGCTCGTAACCATGAACTCATGTTGCCGGCAAACGGGGCAACGAACTGGTCGGTTTTGTACAGCAATTGATCGTCATTGGTGTAATCGAATTGCTTTGGCACCGTGCGATCGCCTCCCTTAGGATCGAAGTACCATCGTCCGCCAAGGGACACCAGTAATTTCGGGTTGGGCTGAGGAAAATCGTTCGCCGTTGCCTTGGCCGGTGGATAGCTGGCTGGTGCATCGATTGGTTCGATGTCCATCGAGTTGACCCAGAACTCCGTGCGTTTGCCTTCGCCTTTGCCGGATGCGAAACCCACGCTCAGCTTGACCGAATCGACTTCGGCGAACGGAGTGCGAAAGTCCATTGCGTAGGTTCGCCAAGTCGCGTGACCGAGACTCTCGTTGGTGGCTTCGTCGCGAAAATCCTTTCGTTCACGCAATACCTGCGGGTAAATACGTTCTTTGATCACGTCCAACGAGTCGCCGTTTTGTTGCAAGAATTCGACCTTCAAATACAGATCGTCCTGGTCAACTCGGAAATCGTCTTGTGCGAGCCCCGAGATGTAAAAACGGTACCAACGTTGGTCGGGCGTAATTTGCGAGGATTCCAGCGTGGCTTCACCCGCGATTACTCCATCGCCGTTTCGGTCTTCGCCGGACAAAAGTCGCACGCCCGAGCCATTGGATTCGACGTGCCGATTACCAAGCACGCCATAAACCGCGTCACCACGCAGCTTCGCACGGGCGAGCAATTCGCCTTCTTGTGGCAACGTGATGGCGGCATTGTTTTCGGCGGCATTAGTTTCAGCGACGAGCATCTCGCCATGGGCAACCGACGGTTCGTCGTTGCGGACTTGCTGTTGAAACAGAGTCAATTCGTCTAGTAAATCTGCGGCAACCTTACCCTGACGACTGGCAAGGTTGGTTGATTCTGCGGCATCGGAGCGAAGATTGTACAGTTCAATCGCACCACTGACGGTTTGAATGAGTTTCCAATCGCCGCGAATGATCGCGTGGTCGTTTTCGGCGATCACAACGGTGCGATCGACTTGCGTTCCGTTTTTGAGATTCGGCCATAGATTCATTCCATCGAGTGGCTTGTCGTTTTGCAGTTTCACTCCGGTCGCGGCAGCCAGCGTCGGCATTAGATCGTGGATCGCAAAGGGTTGCTTGCTTTGGGTTCCCGGCTTCAGCACGCCCGGCAATCGAATGACGCACGGCACATGGATGCCTCCTTCATAGACCTCTCGTTTCTGTCCTCGAAAGGGTGCATTGGTTCCAATCCGCACGGCTCCGTTGTCCGACGCGAAAACGACAATGGTTTCTTCGCGAATTTTTTGATCGTCGATCGCTTTTAGAATCCGACCAACGCCTTGGTCCAACGAATCAATCATCGCTGCGTAGGTGGCGTCACGCTGATTCAACCGTCCTTGGTACTTCGCGATCAGATGCTCGGGTGCTTGGAATGGATTGTGCGGAGCGCTGAACGAGACGATCATGCAAAACGGTTTGCGTTTGTCGCGTGATCGGATCTGCTTGGCAGCTTCTTCTGAGAGCAGGTCTGTCGCGTAGCCTTGTTCGTTGACCGTTTTTCCGTTGCGTTGCCAATCGAGTTTTCCTCGACTGGTGGTGTGCTGGAAATAGTCGACCGCTGCATCCATGAATCCGTAGAAATGATCAAAGCCACGTTGATTCGGATGAGCAGCGGGTTGGTCCGAACCACCCAAATGCCACTTGCCAATCAAGCTGGTCTGATAGCCGGCGGCTTTAAAATCCGCAGCGATGAGTCGTTCGTCGACGGGCAGCCCGGCGTCGCGATCACGGACCGGCCCCGAGATTCCATAGCGATGCGGGAAACGTCCCGTCAGCATCGCGGCCCGCGCGGGGCTGCATGCCGGATAGGCGTAGAATTGGTCTAGCTGGACGCCATCGGCCGCTAGTTGATCAATGTTCGGTGTCTCGGCCGTGCCTCCATGAAAGCCCACATCACCCCACCCGAGATCATCGGCCAACAGGATGACGACATTTTCCTGTGCCAAGGCCATGGACGTTTGCCAAGTCAACACAACGCCGATGAACACGGCGAGCAAATGGTGACCAAGGCCGAGCCGTTTTCCAACGGTCGCTTTTCGACGAATCGGGGTTAGAATTGGAAGTACCATTGGGCTTTCGCTGTTGAGAGATATTGGATTGGTTGTTGCTGCGATCATGTCTGCCTACCAGCTTTAAACCCGATTATCCCAGCCAATCTACTAGCTTTGTTGAGATTTTGTGATTGACGATCTAGAGCAGGCGTTGCGACGAGGCGAAGTGACGCATTTTTCTGATGCGTTTGCGCTCCATCGCGTCCGTCTGTGGCAAATCATTCACTTTCGGCTGAACGACCAAGTTCGTGCTCGCGTCGATGCAGACGACGTGGTTCAGGAAGTTTACTTGGATGCGGAAAAGAGGTTGTCGCATTTCATCAGCGGTGATTTTCCGTCGCTTTTCTTGTGGTTACGGCTAGTCGCTCAGCAAACGCTCAGCCGAGTCCATCGTCGTCATCTCGCTACCGAATCCAGGTCAACATTGCGAGAGTCAACCGCGAGTTCCGGGTCCGACTGGGGGAAAACATCCGCGTGCCTTTCGCAGCGATTCGTCGCCCATTTGACTTCGCCCAGCCAAGCGGCAGTGAAAAAGGAATTGATCGCGGAAGTGAGAGATTCACTCGAGACGATGAACGAGATCGACCGCGAAGTGGTCGCGCTCCGCCACTTCGAAGAATTGACCAATCAAGAGGTCGCGATCGAGCTTGGAATATCCCCCAAGGCAGCGAGCATCCGCTACGTCCGAGCGCTCGAACGTCTCAGAAACGTGCTGGAACGGATTTGAAGTTTCCGTAGCGAAACTCGCAGAGAGTTTCGACCACACTCTGCAAACCTCCGAAAGTCTCGGCGACTTTCGCGATAGACTGAACCCAAAATCGAGGCCGATAAGATCATCTGGCAGTCCGCTTTAATCGCAAATCAAGAAAACAGTGCAGATTACCTGTAGAAATTCCAGCGTCATGGGGTTTTCTGTCTTATCCCGCTGTCAACACTCCACTTCCCGGACTCAACAATGAAACGATTTGCACTTCTGTCCGTCTCCCTCACGATGGTTCTGTTCCTCGGCAATTCGCTTGTGCATGCTCAACCGCCCGGCGGACGACAAGGAGGCGGCGGTCGTGGGGGACAGTCGGGCGGAGGAATGCGGGGACCACAAGGCGGGGCTACGCAGACACCGCCACTGCTGCGGGTTTTCGATACGGACGACGATGGCGAACTATCGCCCAACGAAATTGATGCCGCTGCAGTCGCATTGCGTAAGCTAGACCGAAATCGGGATGGACGTTTGACCGCCGAAGAATTGCGACCAAGCGGTCCTGGTGCCCCGGGCCGGCCCGCTGGCCAGCGGGGTGGCGAGAGAGGTGGCGCGGGCGGATCTGGTGGACGCTCTGCGGGAATGGGGCAACGGGGTGGACAAGGTGGCGGTGCCGGCGGACGTGGCGGTGATTCCGCGCAATCCGACGAAGCATTTGCAAACCAAATCTTGGCGTTTGATGTCAACACCGACGGATTGCTAAGCCAAGCGGAACTGCCCGAACACATGCACGACGCATTTGTGATCGCCGATGCAGACAAAAATGGTACGCTGGACCAGAGTGAACGTTTGGTGCTTGCGTCACAGTTTCGCCGCAACCGGCTTCAACCCGGATCCGAAAACCTCGAAATGAAAAACCGTCCCACGCAAGGTCGCCGTGGCGGCGGAAGCTGATGTTCGTATGATTCAACCCGACATCGCCGATCCTGATAACTGCGACGACGACACCGACATCTATGCCATCGTCGATGTGCTGGCCAGCGATTTCATTGCCCGATATCGAAGCGGCGATCGTCCCACGATCGAAGAGTATGCGATCCGCCATCCAGAACTAAGCGAGACGATTCGCCGCGTCTTTCCGCTCGCGTTATCGGTCGAAAAGGTCAAGGTGGACCAGCAAGCCGAGCAAGACGGCAGCGCGACATTGGCCGGCCGATCGATTGAGCGACTCGGTGATTTTCGACTCGTTCGCGAGATCGGTCGCGGTGGTATGGGCATTGTGTACGAGGCGATGCAACAGTCGTTGACGCGGACGGTTGCCATCAAGGTGTTGCCCAAGCAAAGTTTGCTCGACGACGAAGCACTGGCGCGGTTTCAGCACGAAGCCAAGACCGCGGCCGCCATGCATCACTCCAACATCGTGCCTATTTTTGGAATCGGAGAAAACGATGGCACGCATTACTTGGTCATGCAATTGGTTCGAGGCGAATCGATCGATAAACGGATCGCTGCGAATGGAACGGAGGCGTTTGGCTTTCGAGAGACCGCCCAAATTGGTCGGCAAATCGCGGACGCATTGGCCTATTCACATGCCAACGGCGTCTTGCATCGCGACATCAAACCCGCCAACGTCTTGATCGACGAAAGTGGTACCGCACAAGTCACCGACTTCGGACTTGCTCGAACTACACACGATGATCCCACCATGACTCGCGTGCTCAGCGGCAGTCCACGATACATGGCGCCGGAACGATTCCGCGGCCAATCTGATGCACGTTGTGATATCTATGCACTTGGTTTGACGCTTTATGAAATGGTCGCGGGCGTCCCCGCGTTCGTTGAAACCGACCCGCACCAGTTGATGGATTCGGTTCGCCAACATCGGGTCAAGCCGCTCAGCAGTCTGCGACCTGGCATCCCGTTTGACTTGACAACCATCATCACCAAGGCGATCAGCCTCGATCCGACACATCGTTATCAAACCGCAGCGGAGCTGCGAGATGATTTGGACCGCTATCTGGCCGACGAACCGATTCGAGCACGGCGTACTTCCGCCGCAGCACGCTTGGTTCGCTGGTGTCGACGAAACCCAAAAATGGCGACGGCCACGACGATCGCTGCCGCTTCGCTCGTACTGGCAACGCTGGCGTCGACCGGCGGTTGGTGGATGACGTCCGCGGCGAATCAGCGGACCAGTGCAGCGCTGCTTCAATCCGAGCAAACGGTTGACCTTGCGCTGCAATCGCTTGACGGGGTTNTCGATAGTGGTTTCGGTGCCAGCGTCTAGCATCAGCGATGTCAGTCTCGACGAATCCGCTGCGTCCACGTACTCGCTGAATCCGTCGCCGCATACAGCTCAAGTTCTGCAGAGCATTCAACCGCTCTACGAACGACTTTCACAACAATCGCCAACTCGGCCAGACATCGTCGCGCAAATGATCCGCGCGACGATCCGGTTGGCGTTGATCCAGCGACAACTCGGTCAAACGTCCGATGCAATCGAATCGCTCGAGCATGGCATCGATGTGCTCCGCCGACGCGGCGAGACCGCGGGTTTAGCTAACGATGAGAGCCAATTGTTAATGATGCGTTTACAGAATGAACTGGGCGACGTTTATGCGGTGGAGCTTCGTTTTGATGAGTCCGAACAAGCGTTTGAAACAGCCTTGTCGGCAGCGAGCGATCTTGGCGTCACGGATTCCGAAGCGGTACTGCAACTCGCACGTGCTCACGTCGGTCTGGGCGATCCACCGCCGCAGCGAAGAAGGATTGAGTCCCAGGAAAACAAACTGCCGCGAGAACGCAGGCTGCACCTGAGAACCGCTGTCGAACTTCTCGATACACTTCACGAAACCGGCAACAGTGCAAGTCTGGTTACAACGCTGCGTGCCCGAGTTCGGCTCGCGCAATCGCGGATCGAAAAACGACCTGCTGCAAAACGTGCACGATTCAACGACGCGATTGAAATCCTTCGACAACGACTCGACGTAGCACCGAGCGATATCGCGGCGCGATACACTTTGGTCGAAGCATTGGCAGCAGTGAACCTGCGACGCGAAGTCCAAACCAAACTCCAGCGATCCGAAGCAGCCGCTCGACTCCGCGAAGCGCTCGCCGAGCTGCAAACGCTGAAACAGCAGTTTCCCGACACACCGATCTTTGGCGTCTCCGAAGTCCACATTCGCCATAAACTCTCCAACCTGGCGAAAACCGAGCAAGAATACGACGAAGCGAATCAACAACTGCAAAAGGCCATCGCCATTCAGTCGACGTTGGTCAACGCAACCCCCGAGAATATTTCCCATCGGTGCTGGCGAGCATTGTTGTATCGGTCGCTTGCCGAAGTCTGCGACTTGCAAGGCAACCAGGACGCAGCTGACGAAGCCGTCGCAAACGCGGTCGCGGATATCGAAACAATTGCCCCGGCCGACAGCGACCATCCGTTCGTCGTCCAGACGCGGCAGATCATCGAAGCCCTGTCGAGTCCATGATCCGGTGGTTCATAGCAACGGTCCGAGGGTAAGAAGTCTGAGAAGGTGATGGTAACTCTGGTGCACCCGCCGAGAACCGTCTCGGTTGGGCGATAATCGAGCCAGAAAGTTCGGGCACAAAAGCCGGTTCCCGAGTCGCAACGCGACGGAATGCGACAGCCCCGGATGAGAATCCGGGGAAAACTGCGTGTATCGGGCCAAAGGCCCAGCAATTTGCCTAGCCCGGTCCAACGGGCCGGGAAATCGATGCATACGAGAACCCTAGGGCCAACGGCCCGGCCATTTGCTAGGCGTCGTTAGTGACTTCCGAACAAACGACCGGGGCGTTGGCCCTAAATACGAAAGTTGTTGTTGATTTCGACGGCCTGGAAAGGCCGTCGTACTTTCTCGACGACTAACACCGTTGCGTACGAATCGCAACCTCAATGAGTATGTGGGTGCGAGTGATCGTGGACGTGGTAGTGTTGCCGTAGCAGGTCTTTGCCGTAGTCGTTCCCGTTGGGGGTGCGGATCACGGCGTGAATGTGGTCGCGTGTGGGCTCGGCAGTACGAAACGGGGCCACTCGGCGCTGGTGGTCGAACTCGATCAAGATCACCGGGCTGTGAACGCGATAGTAATAAACACTTTCGTCGGTAGTTCCCCCAATCCAAGCAAAGTAGGTTTCGTTGAGGTGCTCTTTGACCTCGGACATGCGAACCTTTGCATGCTCCGGTCGCATGTTGCCGACGTATTCTTCGATCAAATTGAGCAAGCCGTCTTTTTGTTCGTCGCTGAGTTCGGATCCAACGATGCCGGCGTAATCAAGGACGACGTTGTCTTTATACGCTTCGGTTAAGTTATTGTTGCCGTCCTTGTTCCGCATCAGGATTGCCTTGGACTGCTGTTCGTCGGTCAAACTTTGCATGAACGCGAGGCCCTTGTTCTGTTCGTCTTGCATGACGATGGTGCCTTTAAATTTTCCGCCTTTGGCTTCGATCGGTTCCGAACCCATAAAGACGGGGCTCATCACGACTTGGTCACCTAACACGAAGTAATTGATGACGAGGTGGTGACCATCGAGTTGCCAGCCCCAAGGTTCGGTCTTGGAAGGTTCGCCCATGATCGTGACCCAGTACAGCCACTCGCCGTATTCGTCAAAGTTGTTGGCAAGTTCGGCCAGCGTTCCATTGAGCTTCATGATGTCTTTGGTTTTCTTGAGCCCCTTGGCACTCAAACTTTGCCCGATCATTTCAAAAGCCAGCTTTCGCTGTGCTTCGGACATTTCGTCAAAGCCAACGCCTTGGCGTGGCGACCGGTGCCGGTTGTCCCACTGACGCCACTCGGAATCGTCCACTGGAAAGACCGTCCGTTTGCGTTGATCGTCATTCAATCCGGCCAAGAATGCGTCGGCGGCTTCGCGAACCGGCGCGGTGGACACGCCAGTGGACTTGATTGAAAACAGGTCTTCTTGGAGGCCTTCGGAGGTGACGATTCCGACAAACGGTTCGTCGACCGCCGCCGTCCGACCCGATCGCCCGCCAGGACGCTGTGAATAGACAACGACACTGGTGCCCATCAGCAGAACAGCGGACACGGCAATCCATCGATGATGTCTAAGCATTGGTTTCTCAGTGGTTAGGGGCAGGATTCTGAAGATTTTTTCAGCATGGGGGGGCGCTTCCTAGAGATCTTACGCATATTAACGTAGTCGAACCAGCGAGTTGTTCCGCGGATCGTGAAAATCGCGGTCACCCTGTTCGCTGATGTTCGTCTTTATTTCTCATACATTTAATTGCACTCAATCCGCCTCCGTTTTCGATTCTTCGCGAAAATTGACCTCTAACCTAGACTGTTGCCATGCAAATTTGTTCCCTGCTCACCGCTGTTACATGGGTCCTGACCGCGAGCGTTGGCAATGCGGTCGTTGGCAACACGGTTTGGCCCGAGTTTCTGGGGCCAGGCGGACAAGCTCGGTCGACCGATACGGTGCCGACGACGTGGAGCGAAACGGAAAACCTGCTCTGGAAAGTCGATCTTCCCGGGTCCGGTTCGTCGAGTCCGGTCGTTGTTGGCGATCAAGTGATTGTGACATGCTACGTCAGCGGGTCGGATGCGAAACGTCAAGTCATCAGTTTTGACAAAACAAGCGGCCAGAAAAAATGGACCGTTGATTTTCCGATCGATTATCGCGAAGACCGATACCAGGGTTACATCACCGAGCATGGGTACGCCAGCAACACGCCGGTGACCGATGGTGAAAATGTTTACGTTTTTCTCGGCAAAGGAGGCGTGCATTCGATCAGCCTGGATGGCAAAAAGAATTGGAGCTTCGATGTTGGCAAGGGATCGAGTAACCGACAATGGGGATCCGCCGCGAGTTTGGTGTTGTTTGAAAATAGCGTCATCGTCAACGCGGCCGAAGAGTCGCGAGCGATCATCGCGTTAGATAAAGCGACGGGCAAAGAGATCTGGCGACAAGACGCCGACATGTTGGAACTGACGTACGGTACGCCGCGTATTGTGACGAGACCCGACAGTGAACCGGAGCTCGTGATCAGTGTTCCTGGCGAGATTTGGTCGATGAATCCTCAAACAGGAAAGCTGCGCTGGTATTGCGAGTCACCGATGACTGGCAACGTCACGCCGTCAGTGATTATCGATGGCGACACGCTCTACAGTTTTGGTGGTTATCGTGCGTCCGGCAGCATCGCAGTCAAGCTGGGCGGCAAAGACAATGTCACCGATTCACATGTTCTGTGGACGAATCGATCCAGTTCCTACGTTGCCACACCGCTGCTACAGAACGGACGTTTCTACTGGATCGATGATCGCGGAATTGCCTACTGCACGTCGGCTGACGACGGAGAGGTGGTCTACAAAGCACGCGTGAATAATCTGGAAAGTGGCCGCCCCGTCTACGCGTCACCGGTATTGATTGGCAAGAACATTTATGTGGTAACTCGTCGCAGCGGAACGATCGTTTACGCACCGGGCGACGAATTCAAACCGATCTCGCAAAACAAGTTCGCTGGTGATGAAACCGACTTCAATGCTTCGCCCGCCGTCAGCGACGGCAAGCTTTTCCTTCGCAGCAACCAGTCGTTGTACTGTGTTGGCACCCCGTAGCCCTCGTTCCCAGGCTTCCGCCTGGTAACGCACTGCACCCGAGGCTCCCGCCTCCTCCTTATTACGCTCGGCAGGCAGGAGCCTGCGGTTTGTTAGCTGTTTTGGCCAACGCTGTGAAGCATTTTTTCCTCGTGTTTTGCAGTATTTTCATAAACCGACGCGTAAGTTTTAAATTTTTGATGTTCTTCGTTCCCCGGGCCAACGGCCCAGCAATTTACCTCGCCCGGCCCAGCGGGCCGGGTTCATTGATTCATCCGAATCGAAGGGCCAACGGCCCAGCCATTTGCCAGGAATCGTCAACGGATTCGAACAAACGACCGGGCCGTTGGCCCTACGGTTCATTAATTCCCTTGCTCCCCAGCCCTTCCGGGGCGTTGCCCCTATATACAAAAGCACGACTTCAAAACTTACGCATTCGGGTCACGAAAAAATGCTTCACAGCGTTGCGGTTGGACGCTAGCGGCTTGTTGAATTAGTAATCCGCTCACGCGTGGGCGGCCGGGTTCCACGCATTACCCGGTGCCTTACGAGAACGTCCGGCTTAGGCCAGAGGCCGATACATCCTCTGCCGTGGCCGTAAGGCCACGGGATGTAGCGAATGAGCTGCAAAGGCCGGAGGCCGACACAATGACCGTGTAAATGTGTCGGCCTCCGGCCTTGGATTTGCTGCATTCCAAACCGGTGGTTAACACCACCGGCATGAAATGTACCGGCCTCCGGCCTTTAAAAAAAGAACAAATGCGAGTTGTTAGAGTCACCTTAAGCCGGACGTTCTCTGACGGCCCACGGCTTACAGCGGTTTTTTACTCGATCACAATCTTGCTTGTTGAAGTCGACAGATGGTGAACTTCGTGAACGCTGCCGGCTTCACTCTCGACGACAAAGACGCCGCCGATGCGTGCCTTAATACTGACGTCTTGCGTTGGTTTGATTCGTATGGCTCGGCCTCGTCGCCCCGCCGGCGTGATGGGATACACCATCAACTCGGATTCGGTCTTGTTGGTGAAGCTCACCTCCACGCTCATACGTCCTGGATTCGAATGAACCTCAGGGGTCATTTGCAGCCGCTTTCTTGGATGCGACTGGACCAATTGCTGGGTCAAGCGATCGATGAGTTCTGCAGACGCCGATGCGATGATGTTTTCACTTTCGATGTCGCTGGATCGATGATCATAGAGTTCGCGATCAGTCACCTCGCCTGTCTCGAAGTCCCGCCACTCGATAAAGCGATAGTCGTTGGTCCGCATCGAATAGCCCATGTACCGACGCCCTTGGAAGTTTCGGTAGTACTGGCTCATCGCCGTGTCGCGTACTCTGGCCTGAGGGTCTTTCAAAATCGGTACTAGACTGTGGCCGTCGACAAAGTCGGGTGTGTCGATTCCGGCGAGTTCGCAGAGCGTTGGAAACAGGTCTAGCAGCTCCGCCAATTGGTTGGTCGTTTGTCCGGCGGTGTTCATCCCAGGTGCAGCGATCAGCAGCGGTACACGTGCGTCGATTTCGTAGTTGGTCATCTTTCCCCAGCCACGGTTCTCGCCGAACTTCCACCCATGGTCGCTCCACAACACCACGATCGTGTTCTCGCCCAGCCGTTCCTCTTCGAGTGCATCCAGCAGCCGACCAATTTGTGCGTCCACGTAGCTGACGCAGGCGTAGTAGGCATGAACCAGATGACGTTGCTTTTCAAGTGACAACACTCGATCGTCCCACGGTTTGGGCATGTCGATCAAGTCAACGTAGTGCGACAATTCGCTGTTGTTGCTCGGCGCGTAGCCGGGCGTGTTGGGAATCACGCGTTGATCCTCAAGCACTGGCAATTTGGACGGATCGTGCATCTCCCAATACTTCTTCGGCGCGACCCATGCCAAGTGCGGCCGAATGTATCCCATTGCTAGAAAGAACGGTTCAGGTTGTTGGCCCAGCCGACGCAAGTCTTCGATCGCCATCTCGGTTCTCGCTCCGTCCAGGACTTCGCTGTCCGGCAGATCGGGTGCAGCCGTGCTTGGGTTTCGCAGATTGTTCTTTCGCCAATCTCGAGCCGGCAATTCCTTCATCGCCGCTTGCACTTGTTCGCGAGTACCCTCGGGATACGGATTGGGAAGCGATGGCAGCTTGCGAATCGGCTCACTCCACGATTGTGGATCGGGTGTTGGATTATGATAGATCTTGCCGTGGCTGACGGCGGTGTAGCCGAACTTGCGAAACCACTGAGGCATCGTGACCACGTCGGGTTTGGCCTCGCGAAAGTGAATCGGCAACGTCCAAACGCCCAGATTATCCGGACGCAGACCGGTCATCAAACTGGCTCGCGACGGATTGCACACCGCGACTTGGCAATAAGCACGATCAAACTGTACCCCACTGGCCGCCAACCGGTCCATGTTCGGCGTGATCGCGACGGGGTCACCATAACATCCCATCGACGGTCGTAAATCGTCGACCGCGATAAACAGTACGTTAGGACGTGCTTGGGATGCGGTCTCGCTAGATGATTCCGGTACGGGCTCAATCGCCATCAGCGTCTCGGTCGTTCGGACGTAAATCACGCCGCTTGAAATCGCGGGCGTGGCGAAACAAGGGTGCCCCATTTCGTTCTCGGCCAGGATTTCGAACTTGGGACCTGCCTTGACCACATACATCTTGCCGTTCTCCGACGGACAATAGATCTTGTCGTCAGCGGCAACCAACGATGCCGTGATCGATGCACCGCTGCCAAGTCGTTCCTCGTAGATTTTCTCTCCGGTCTTGGCGTGAAAACATCGCAGGACACCATTCGTATTGCCCAGATACAGATAGTCGCCCCACGCCACAGGGGTCGACATGTAGCTGCCACCCCGATCGACTTGCCAAACCACGCTTTGCTCGGTGGCGGATTCGGATTCGGTCAAGTTTCCTTTGGCGTCCGCTGCAATCGCATAGATCGGTGACGGACCACCATGGGCATTAGTGATATAGATGCGGTCGTCATGGACGAAGGGTGTTGGAATGGGATTATCACCGCCGCCCTCGATCCGCCAAACTTCGTCGCCGGTTTCGAGGTCGTAGGAAACAATCCACGGCCAACCATTGATCACGACTTGCGTGACGTCATCGTGAGTGTGGATTAGTGCCGTTCCCCAACTTCGCTCGCAATCCTCTTGGCGTGATTTTCGCCAAAGCTCTTCCCCGTCCGACAGACGCAGCGTCACGACATAAGGATCGGTGGGGTCATCACAGACCAAGACGATGCGGTCACCGTGAATCGCCGGAGAGCTGGCGTAGCCCCAGCCGATTCCATACTTGCTGACGTTGATGACCCCCAGGTCACGTTGCCACAGCAGGTTGCCGTCGTGGTCGTAACAATACAGACCCTCGGAACCGAAGAAGGCGACCACGTGATCAGCATCCGCCGCGATGGTGGTGTTAGCATGAGTCGCCTTGGCATGGCGAGTCGCCTTGGGTTCCCCTTTGCGAGCCGCACTACGCCAAAGTTCCTTGCCTGTTGCTTTGTCGTAACACAGCACCCACCACGTTTGTTCGCCGTTATCGTCGGCTGCGGCGGTGTTGCCATTACGACCGACATTTAGCGGCGCATCGCCACTGGCGGGAACCGCGGTGGCAAGGAAAATCTTGTCGCCGATAATTGTGGGACTGGCGTGCCCCAGGCCAGGAACGTCGGTTTTCCAGCGGATCGCTTTGTCGTCGTCGTTGGTCGCGTCCCACGATTCCGCGGTCACTTGATCGCTGGCGATGCCTCGCCCGCCTGGGCCTCGGAAACCTGGCCAATCGCTCGTCTCGTCAGCGTAGGCGGACACGAACAGACATGCCGCAAACAGGATCGCCACGGCAGAAGTGGTCAATTTACTCATTGATTCTTTTTTATCTGATTTAGGAACACTCGATTTAATCCATCCGAGTTGGCGACCGCAACATCGGCGAAACCGTCTCCGTCGAAGTCGCCGGCACACAATCCATACGTCGCCGTGTCAGCCGCACCGAAAAGTGTCTCTTTGAACTTGGCTGCCGAGTCGTCATTGAAATAGACCGCATTGGGTTGCCCCACATTACCGACGGCAATATCCGGCAGGCCATTGTGATCGAAATCCGCCACCGCCACGCAGTACGTTTTCGCGTCATCTCGGCCGAATGATGTCTGGGCCAGCACGCCGCCTTGGCCGTCACCGAAGAATATCAAATTAGCCGCATCCACATTACCGACGACCCAGTCGATATGGCCGTCGGCGTTGAAGTCGGCAGTCGCGATGGCTCGGCTAGAGAGATTGGTTGGACCGAAGATCTTAGGTTCTCGAAAGCCGCCGGACTCATCGGCAATCAGGATGGTATTGGGCTGCTGATCGCGATTGGCGAGCAATAAGTCGAGATGGCCATCCTCGTTGACATCCGCAATGGCGATATCGATCGTCGAATCATCCGAGCTGCCAAATGTTCGAGTGACCGGGAAGTTCGCGGTACCATCGTTTAGGTGAATACGGTTCGGTCGGCCGCGACACGTGACCAGGATGTCCACGTCTCCGTCATCGTCGATATCGGCAACCGCCAGACTACGGACGCTGGATGGTTTGCCGAATTGAGAACCTGCGGTAAAGACTCCGGTGCCATCATTGATCATGATCCTGCACGGGGCGTTGTCATTGCCGACTGCGATATCCAGATCGCCGTCCCCGTCGAAGTCGGCTGGCTCACAAGCATAGCTGGTTGATCGATCGACCCCCAACGGCCGCATGACATTGAATCGGCTGCGGCCTTGATTGAGGAACACAAAGTTTTGCTGGGGCCAGTGCCGTCCATTGGCCACGATCAAGTCAACGTCGCCATCGCCGTCAACGTCGGCGGTTCGCACTGAGGCCGAACGGTTTGTCTCGGTCCCCAGGATCAGACGGTCACTTGAGACGAAGATTCTATCTTGTCCGCCGCACAAACGATGGGGCATCCCATGGGTCACCACAATGATCAGCAACACGATGGCGAGGGATGGTTGTTTCAACACGTGGAAAAACTTCGCTAGTGATCGTCGCTAATCGCTCCGCGATCAAGACGATTTGTATCGTCATTCATTGCCGCCTCGACCGCCGCGTCGTCGGCCACCCATGCCGCCTCGACCGCCTGCTCCGCCCGGTCGCATTCCGCCGCCCGGGGCTCCTTGGCCTCGATTGAAACTGAAGGTACGTGAGTTCTTGTTTTCGGGCTTGAACGCAATTGTGTACTCGTGGGTCATTGCTTCGCACATGCCTGGCGAGCACGCGTAATAGTGCAATGACAGCTTAATGTCACCCAGCGTCTTGTCACCCTCAATATTAACCCAAAACTGTCGCGGCTGGGTGTCGCTGTCGCCCGGCCCCTTATTCGCCACCGCGGTTGCCGGATCGGCCTTAACTCCGTCGGGTAATTCAAGAACGTACTTCATTCCTGGCGTCAGATTGTTCCAATGAGCATCATGGATGGGGTCGGGATAAAAACCGAGGAACAATCGTCCTTTTCCGGTTTCCAAGAGTTCCGGTTCAGCTTCGGCTCGAAGTTTGACGTAATACGTCTCTTGCGGTTTGGTCGGCGTGGTCGCCAGGATCACCAAACCGTCAGGCCGTTGGACCCGAATATCGCTGTCGACGTTGGTGGGTTGAAAGCGAGCCAATTGCGGCAGGTTTAGGTCTCGAACCGAGGTCGGGTTTTCCACGGGTCCGACAAGTTTGCTCAGCGCTTGCCGCAGTCCATCGCCGTTCATCCGATCGGCGGCATAAACGATTTCGGAGTTCGGCGAGATGACAAATACGGAATTGGAATTCGTCCTCATCGCGACGCGAAACGAATCATCGATCGTGTCGGCGATCCACGGAACCTGCGTCCCTAGTTTCTTTTTGGCTTCGGCGAGTTGCAGGAAACGCTCGCTCATATTTTGGGCCTGGACGTAGCCTTCACGCTCGGGGTGACGCAGACTTTGAAAGACGTAATAGAATTGAACGTCTTTGTCCGCGTAGTCCTTCGCCGTGGCTTCCAGTTCCGCGTAGGCCCGTAAGAACTCGGGACAGGTCAGACATCCTGTCTTCAGCACCGTGTACTTGCCTTTGATCAGATCGCGGACTTTGATCGGTTTGCCATCGGCGGTAAAGGCATCGGTGTCGGGCAACGGACCTTCGCTGAGCACAATCGGCTGTCGCGAGCGACCTTGACCCGCACCTGCCCGATTCTCACCTGCCCGCTCTCCACCTACTCGACCGCCAAGTCCTCGGCCCCTGGAATCTTGGTTTCGAGGCGATTGAGCGAATGTCAACGCATCACCACAGTGGCAAATCATCAAAAACGTAGCAGCGAGCAGCGAAAAACGATTCATCATCGGATCCAGAAAGACGGCGAGAACGGGTAAGTGTGATCTAAAACCCGGCGAGCCCGCATCATCTACCGACAAAGTGAAAAATTAGAAACGTTTGTGCCCACCGAGTCAGTTTTGAACTTAACGTAGCCTAGGCTTCCAGCCTGGGAATCACAGCAAACCCAGGCTGGAAGCCTAGGCTACGTTACTTTGCAACCATCAAGGATGGTTCCAAGACTGGGCACCAAATCGTACCGCAGGGTCGCGGTTGACACGTCACAATCAGTTGGACGCGCCACCATCGACCCGCAGATGTTGACCGGTCATCCATCTCGCATCGTCGCTGAGTAAGAATTCAACAACGCCGGCGATGTCGTCGGGATGGCCAAGCCGTTTGAAGGGAGACAGATTGCGAAAGAACTCTTTACGCTCGTCGCTGCTGTCGGCAAACATCCCCGGCTCGGTCGCACCGGGGCGAACGCTATTGATCGTAATGTCTCGTGTTCCCAATTCTCGCGACATCGACACGATCATGGCGTCGATGGCGGCTTTGGTTGCCGAGTACAGCCCGGTGCCTTCACGCGGGCGTTCAGCAAGCTGGGAGGAAACGAATACAATTCGTCCTCCTTCCTCGATCCGCCGTGCGGCTTCGCGAATCGTCAAGTAAGCTCCCACCACGTTGACGCTGAGCAGTTTTTGAAAATCATCAAGGGTCGATTCGACAACCGGTCCGCCCCCACCGATCCCCGCGCAAGCGACGACGCCGTGGATTTCACCAAACTCGGCATCGGTTGCGTCAAAAAGTTCTGCGACTTGTTGTTCGTCACTGAGATTGCACTTCGCCGAGACCGCTCTGCCTCCTTGGGCCTTGATGTCATCGGCGATCTTTTCTGCTGCGTCGTGGTCGCTGTGGTAGTGCACCACCGTATTCCAGCCAGCATCGGCAAGTTTGCAGCAAATTGCGGATCCAATGCCTCCGGATCCGCCGGTCACAATCACAGTTTTCTTGTTTGCCACGGTTGTCGCATCGTCTGAGGAAAAAGGAAGTCAAATTTGACTTGAGAAACATGCTCACCAAAACAATGCACGACCAGTGGGTTGATCCGCCATCCTGCTAGCACCGGATTCGCCGTTGTGTCGACGAACGAGCCGGGTGTGCCGCGAACGAGAAAATGATTTTGACGCTTCGACATCGCTCACGGGTTTCGAATCGCAACTTGAAAAATTCCGCATCACACGCCGAACCGCGAAAGTCGTTGTCGAAGCCCACGTGTCGCGACCGGCTTTGCGGTGTGATTCGGCTTAGCACATTTACGAGACGATGACAGGTTAACGTCGGTTGTCAAAATCACGAATTCGGACTCGCACGCTTGGTCATTCGCATCCGTCTCTCGCACCGAATCTGGATCGTTTGCGAGCGATGCGAACCACGCGTCGCGAGCCTGAATGTTCGTTCGATGATTCATTGGATCTCTCCTGAAGCAATGGAGTTGTGAAGCATTTTTCAGTAGCGAAACTCGCAGAGAGTTTCGGTTTTACTCGCGTGGCCGAGAGTCTCTGCGTCTTTCGCTACAGCTAATTCGTGTTTTCCTTGTAAGAAAAAATGCATTACCGCTACCGCCAAAACGGCCAGTCAACCGAAAGACTTCTGCCTACAAACTTAGACCATGACTGCAAAATTTATGTTTTCGAGATGCGAGTCGCCATTGCGAATTAGCACGTTGATAGAATCCGATCCGATCACCGTGACTCCGCTGGATGCCGCAATACGGACTTGGTATTTCCCGCTCCGGTCGAACGAATTGAATTGGTAGTTCCCATCACTATCGGTGATGGTGGTTTCGACCAAGTTCTCTTCGCGGTCAAGCAATTCCAACGTCACCCCTGCGACACCCGTGCTGGGTTGGCGATCACCACTCGCTTGTCCATCGTCTTGATTTTCAAAACCATCGCGAATCGCGAGTTGTTCGGTGGCCAATGAATCCGAGTCGGCGATGATCGTTCCGGCAATGGATGGCGTGAAGAAGAATACATTCGATTGCAGCGAAGAATTGTTCGTATTCAGCTCAATGAGGTCAGCGAGCGTCATGTTTTCGATATCACCGATCTCGCGGTCAGTCATCGTGTTCTCGTAGTAAAGCCGGTCGCCATCTCGCAGCCGTTCGAACTGGTCCGCGATGATGTGGGTGGACGTTTCGCCCAGCGAGCTTCCTTCGGCGTGATCCTCTGCCAACAATCCAACCCACAAGTCGATGTCGTTCACATCGCTGTAGAGCGTTTCCAGTTGGTCTTGGAGTTCGACATCGCTGGTGATCTCGGCGAACGATTCGTAGGGGGCCAGTCCAATGGCTTCGCGAACGGAATTAAGGTCCGCTAGACCGTGGTCTCGCCCGCGTTGGATGATCAGCGAGACGAGATCCAGGCCGCCGGAACCAGGCTCTTCAAAAAAAATGTTTCGTAGACCATCGACTACTTTCAGGTTCGTTTCCTGCGATAGCGTCGACGCCTCGGCTTTCAGAACCGAGTCAATGCCGGTTTCTTCCAGCAGGGGTGCATTGAAAAATGCCTCCGGCAACGGGATCGATTCTTCGGCATCCAAACCATCGTTTCCGTAGAATCCAAGGGTGTCATTCAAGGTCGAGTAGCCGAAGCGAAACGCGGCCGTCGAAAACTCGTTCGACATCGAGGGATCGACACTCGCGTCGTAGCCTTCATACGGATCAAGTACGTCTTCGCCCAACAACGCCGGCAGATACTCGTTGTAAGTGATCGACTGCAGTTCGGCGATCACGATGGCACGAGCCTGTTGGTAAATTTCTTCGTCGGTCAATTCAGGATCCGCTTCGGAAATCTCGTCTGCCAAACGATTATGCTCGCGAACAAACAAGGTATACAGCGACGTCAAGCCGATATTCTCGGCGGCGCGAATGTCTCCGGCCAACAGGTTGCCTTCGTCATCGGCTCGCAGTAGCCCATCGTCGCGGATCAGCAAACGGCCTGCTGCGAATTCTCGTAGCGAATCGGCAACTTCTTGATTGCTGCCGTAGATCTGTGAGCCGTCAATCCAAATGGTGGTCGCATTCACTTGTTCGGCTGGATTATCAATCGATGTTCCTGTGCCTTCTGCGAATTCGGATCGTGTCAAGCGGATCGATACGTCGCCGGTACCCAGCGGATCAAACAGAAAATCGTTGCTAGGGACTTCGATATCAAACGCGACTGCGTCCTCCGCGTTTTCTGGTTCAAGCGAAAGACCGATGTCGTGGTCGAGAAATTGGCTCCAGAGGAATACAAACGAAGTCAAATCACGCTCGCTGGTTATCCCTTCGATATCCGCAGCGGAGATGGCGTTGCTGATCTCGCGAGCGCTTCGGCGATCTTCGCCAGCTGGTTCCGCGACACCGTCGGCATAGTCGTTTCGGGCCAGTCGAATTAAATCAGTGCCTGCTGTTCCCAATGCAGGATTGGCAAGATTATTTCCGGTGCCATCGATCGAGCGGATTTCAATGGCGCGTTCGCTCGTCGAGTATTCGCTGTTTGTTGCCGAAGTTTGCACTGGAACAAAATCGCTGCTTGGATTTCCGTTGAGGCGATTGACGATTGTCGATGCGTCCATCACCGGTGACATGTCATCCTGACTCGTGTTTTCCGGTATCAGCTCGTTATCAAAAACAGTGGCCGCCAACAGTTGACGAGGCTCGAGCGTTTCGGGCTTCATACGGCGGCGAAGGGATTTCATCTTTCTGTCTCGTTTTCGATGGTTGGATGACGAGCTCGTTGAGCGTCCGATCCAGCGGTTCCAAAAGCGAGCCATGGTGCACCTGCGAAATTCAAGAAACGGAAATCCGCAGCGATCGTTGCAGTACTTCCACTTTCAAGGACCGAAGATTGACTGGATTGTCACACGTTGTCCTTCATTTTTCCGCTTGGGTTGGGGGTGTCAGCGATTCGGCTCGATTGCTTGTTCGGTGGAAGCAATCAAATGGTCGCTGATCGAGCATCACTCTATGCATCGGTGGATACAGCGACATCAATTCAGCGATAGGAAACGGTGGGTTGTTTCTGCCAGACCGTTCATCCACTCAATCAACAATGCGTCAGGCGATTAAATGGGGTGACACTGAAAATAGATAAAATAAGCGGACATGCCTTTGCCCGTGTCGCATGCATATGCGAAAGGGGCGGACTGCGATCTCGTCATGGGCGAAGGTCCGTATCACCCTTTCTCTTGCCACGGGCGAGTGCGGCGTGCTCGAGATCGGTTTGCACACTGTATAGAGTCCTGGAAACTAGACGGAAAGAAGATAATTCTTTATGTGCGGGATTGTCACAGTGACAAACTTGTTTGGGAAAATCCGCTTCTTCGCGAAATGGCACTGTTTTTTCCATTTAGTGTCAGATTAATGGCACTGTACCGATCGAATCCGTAATTAACTGGTGGAGTGCCGTTTTGGTATATCGACTCGGTATTTTGTGACCCAAGTGTTCTGTGAGCTTCAGTGTGAATCAAACCAAAGTTGAAAGGCTGGTCCAATTGCTCTCAGAGCATCACGATCAGCTGTACCGGTACATCCATTCACTGGTGGGTAGCCCGCATGATGCTCGCGATGTGCTTCAAGAAACCTCGTTTGCGCTCTACGAAAAATTTGATCGCTTTGACGAATCGCGTCCGTTTCTGCCGTGGGCCTACCGATTCGCTTACATCCACGTCTTGAAATGGCGCGAATCGAAGTCGCGGGAAATCCCGCTGCTCAGTGCCGATGTGATCGAGCTATTGGCACGCGAACGGCAAAATCAAGAGATCGAACTGAACCGTCGCGTGACGCTGCTGAACCAATGCATCCAAGAACTGCCCCGTCTGGATCATGAACTCGTACGGTCGCGCTATCTCGAGGGGGTGGCTCACGACACGATCGTCGAGCAAGTCGGCACAAGTCGGCGAACATTGTTTCGAGAGCTGAAGCGAATACGTCATCAGTTAATGAATTGCATTCAAGGAAAATTGGCACTGGACGGATATCAATGACGAACAATCAACCCGACCCAGAAACTCGTCGTCGACTTGATACGCTGCTCTCGATGCACATCGACGAAGGGCTTGATCAAACGGATATGGAGGAATTGGAATTCCTGCTGCGAGACGATCCAACGAATCGTGCGTTCTATTTGCAGTACATGGATCTGCAAGCTGCATTGCCTGCTGCGATTTCGTCGGCGTCGATTGAACACGCAGTGGCATCCGAGCAGGATTCGGATTGGATAGCTGCGTTGGTGGAATATTCCGAACTGCAACGCGAATCCAGTAGGATGGTCAACGGTTCGTCGCGTGCTAGTCGCACGCCATGGCTGATCACGTTCGCCTCGCTTGCGGCGACTTGCTTATTTGCGGTGGCGTTTTATGCGACGAGGTCTTCTAGCGTTGCGGTTGACTCGGCTGCGAAAACACAGCTGGAACAAATCCAGCGAGACCTGAGTATCCAACCGAGTGAAGTGATTCTGACTCAGGCCGCCGGAGCTGAACTGTTTGGCGAGTTTCTACCGCCAGTAGGTAGGCAGCTCGAATTCTCGCACGAGTACGCGCTCACATCCGGCATGATTGGGCTTCGCTTTCCAGCCGGTGCTGAAGTCATTTTGGAAGCCCCCAGTGTGATTGAAATTGCTGGTCACGATCGGCTGATTGTCAGTGTGGGACGCTGCAGCGTGCATGCACCTCCGGGCGCCGAAGGTTTTGAGGTGGTAACGCCTCAGACCGAGATCGTTGATCTAGGCACCCGTTTCTCCGTCTCGGTCAGCGACGTGGGAGCGACGGATGTGCAGGTCATCGAGGGGCTGGCCGAAGTGCGGACGAGGCAAGCGGTGGCAACCGATCCGGTCCTGCTTGCCCAGCGCCAGGCACGCCGATTCAGCGACGATGCGGAATCCGGTCCTCATTCGCTCGAGTTCGATGCCAGCAGCTATCGAAAAACGCTGCCCGATCGCGTTGTCAGTTATCGGGCCAAACCAGCGGGTGAGGGCTGCGTCGCGGAGCTGCAGAGTGTGACGGTCCAACGAGATGGTCGTGAGGTGACCATCCCCGTTAGTGACATGATCGGTGTAAAGGTGACCCACTTTCGCGGCACCGACATTGCTGGTATGGCGGTGCAGGTGGGCTACGAGGTTGATCGGTTAGCGGGCCTGGAAACCGACGCGCTGCTGTACACAGGCATGCTGAATCCAGGAGGTTCGATTGAACCTCTTGTCGATGATCCTGTGCTCGCAGGCCCTGGCGTCGCCGATCAAGCCACTCCCGGTTTGGCAGTTCAGTTTCGCACCCCGGTTGTAAATCAACCTGGGCCCGACGTGGTGTTCTTTGAATTGCAATCGGTTGTCAATCCACCGCAAGGTGATGCGTTTCACGTCAGCCCGCTGAGGTTTAGCGAGGGGTTGCGATCGTTGTCGATTCGCAATTACGACGTTGCAATGACGTCACCGGAAGCACAGCGACTGCCTGAGTTCCAGCCGTATTTCTTTCGCGAGCCGCCATCTTCACTCGAGGAATTGATGACGGCCGCGGTGGATCAACGCCGGCCTTCGTTACGGTTCAGGGCCTTGGCCACCGGCATCGATCTGTCGGACCTGGGGTACACCGATGGCGCTGCTGTTGATGGTTTGTTCTTCCAGGACGCGATGAACGACGATCATGTTGTCGACCCTGTGTTCATTGCGGGGCTGCCCACGGACGAGATTGAGGAGACGCGACCATGAGTGTTTTTCGAAACAAAGTCAGTGTCGGCGAATCAACACGTTTTGATCCGCTACGAGTCGGTGCAAACGTTGTCGTGACTTTGGTCGTGTTGGTGCTGACAACCACGCTCAAGGCTCAGACATTGGAACCTGTCGCTCAGTGGCGTTTCGATGGCGAATCATCGTTGGGGACATGGTGGGGTAAAACCGGCACAATTGCCGACGGACCTCGACCGCCAAAGTACCCCGGATTCGAGTCGAGCAACACCGCCATGTCCTTTGCCGGGCACAAGGGTGCAATTCTGATCAAAGATCACGAACGTGGCGGCGCGACCAACGTCCGATTCGGCGCCGGTGACACGTTCGCCTTCGAGACTTGGGTGAAATTCAGATCCATTCATGCGGGCCAGATCGTTTACGTATTGGGCAAGGGGCGACACCCCGCGCATGGAGAAGATTTCGGTGACGATAATCAAAACTACTCGATCCGGTTCCAAGGCACAGCCGGTGCTGCCAAATTTGGACTGCTGTTTACGAGCGAACATCCCGAGACCCACAAGCGTGCTTGGCATCGTTGGTGGAGTAAGTCCGTCTTGCCGAGCACTGGATGGCATCATGTGGCACTCGAGTTCACCTTTGGCAAAAGCGACAGTCTGCGGGCCTGGATCGATGGCAAACCGGTCAAGGGCGAATGGGACGAAAGCGGTCCCACCGACCTGCCGCCCGTCCAGGACGCAGACGACCTCGTTATCGGCACCGGTTTCACCCGCGGTGCAAGCTCATCGTTTCAAGGTTGGCTGGACAACCTAGCGATCTATCGCGGTAGCTTGGATCCCGCTGAGATCGCCGAGCGGTATCGTTTTGTTCCGCCACCACCGGCAGTGACGCCCGAGATGATTCCGCATGGCAAGGTGCTGGTGCAAATCAGCGAAGACGGAGTTCCAAAATCCAACAATTGGCCCGACGAACCGATCGTCACTGAGACTTACCACGAAGACGTCTTTGGATTGTTCGAGTTGCCACACAAGTACGTTGCAACGGGTGTCCGAGGCGACCGGTCCAATCCGTCGCACCTGCGTGCCTCGGCGATCGTGAATTTACCCGCGGGGAAACATCGGCTATTGGTTCGAGGCCGTGGTCGGGGTCGGCTGTTCATCGACGGAAAGAATTTGCTCGAGACTCCACCGCGGCCTCACGATCCTGGTGGTTACCAACCGCTATCGGTACAGGACGAGTATCTCGATTTAGGTCCAGATTTCCGTTTTGCACCACCTGGCAACCGGGATGCTTGGTGTGAATTCGAAACAGACGGCGGCGAGCATTTCATCATCCTCGAAACGATGGTCGGCGGCGTTACCGGCAGGAGCACGTTCCGTCCCGAACTTGGTGAGACGGTCGTTGCCGTATCACTCGAAGGCAGCAAATCATGGTCGCTGCTTTCCGCCGGCGATCACGCCGTGCCTTACACCGATGAAGGTTGGCAAGCGTATGAATCCGAACGCCGTAAAGTGCTGGCCAAAATGAACGCGGATTCCCGTGCAGAACGCCGCGATGCCCATCACGAGTACTGGGACCGCCGCCGTAATGCCGCCGCCGAGTGGCTGGCGAATACCGCCCCCGTCACCGTGCCAGAGCTGCCTTTGGGGTATCCCGCCCACAACGCGATCGATCATTTCATTGCCGCGCGGATCGCCAAAGTCAAACAAGATTCGGTCCAAGGCGAAACGGGTGGCGTCGACTATTTCAAACAGATTCGCCCTTTGCTGGAATCGCGTTGCTACGACTGTCACCGAGGCGGCAAGGCGAAAGGCGATCTGCGTCTTGATGATCACGCCTCGGTGTTGACCGGTGGCGACTACGACGGGCCTGCTATCGTTCCCGGCCATGTCGATCAAAGCGCATTGATCGATCGGATCACGTCGGATGACGAAGATGTCATCATGCCACCTAAAGGCGAACCGTTGACGGACGAGGAAGTTTCGCTGCTCCGGCGCTGGATTCAGGAAGGAGCCGTATGGCCGCAGTTCGACGTTGACAGT
>NZ_ANOG01000018.1 GCF_000346295.1 Rhodopirellula maiorica SM1
AGGTGAGCAGGCTGCTGACTGCGAAACCGAACCGGAAGAACTAGCGCAGGTAGATCGGGAGCTTGGGCGGGGACAGATCACGATAACCCTTATCTGGGGAGAACTCCAGGCGTACCCGTGAGTAGGGCTTGCCCGAAAGGCGGGGCGGAATGCGGTAACGCATGACGTGCCTGGAGAATGCAGCAGAAGTTGTACTACCGCCGCCAAGTCCAATGGCGACGGGAAGAACCGAACGTCAACAGTCAAGGAACGAACCACCGATGACCTCAGAACCACCCAGCGCAGAACAACTCGCCTTCGATTTCGTCGAAGCGGATCACGCTGCTGCAAACATCCCGACGGATGATTCGGACCTGGCGGCCATCGAGAAGTCAGCCTTGGGCGATGATGCTTACAATCTGATGGAAGCGATTGTCGATGAAGTCAACATGGAAATGGCTTGGGCGAGAGTGAAGGCCAACCGTGGAGCCCCTGGGCCCGACGGTCTAACGGTCGAAGACTTTCCCGAGTGGTTTGCTCCGCGTTGGCAAAACATTCGTCGGCAACTACTCGATGGCACCTACCGCCCGGAACCTGTTCGGCGGAAGACCATCCTCAAACCCGATGGCGGCACGAGAGAGCTCGGAATTCCAAACTTGCTCGATCGTGTCATTCAAACCGCCATTGTGTTAGTTCTCACGCCGATCTTCGAT
>NZ_ANOG01000019.1 GCF_000346295.1 Rhodopirellula maiorica SM1
AATCATTGGCCTCGGCCAACGATCGTTGGTGGTGGAACCGTTAACCGTCCCTGCCCACAATCGAATCATAAAAACGCCCCAGCCGCAGCCGGTTGGGGCGTTTTTTCGTAGGTCCGATCACACATTTTCGTAGCTGCGATCACACTGCCGCAGTTGCAGTTGCGGCAGCGTTCAGCGTTAGCCCAATGCGATCTACTTTCGTAGTGGGACTCGCCAGAGTTCCTGGTGTTTCAACAGCAAAGATGGGAATTCTGGCGAATCCCACTACTTGAGCATCTCCAGTGGTTGCCAAAGTAGATGGCATCGGGCGTCAGCCCATGGGGCCGGTAGCCCGGTGGGGCCGGTAGCGAGAGGCGAGCGTTCGGCGAGGGGCACCCGCAAGCGGACGGGCCTAGCGCTTTACGCGAGGTCGGAGGACGCACGCCCCGATGGCCCGACGACGCAACGTTCACAGGATCAATAAGAGATTGGCGAGTTCCGCTTACAAAGGGAAGCTTACAAGGGAAAGTCGTCTTCGGCAGCGCTGTCGGCGTACAGCGGCATGTGGCGGTAATAGACTTCTAACATCATCGTAGCAAACGAGGTGGATGCCAAACGGCCGCCGTCTTTCGGTCCGTGACCGCCCTTGGGGAAGTGCCAGCTGCCTTTTGCACCGCCCTCTTGCGATTGAGTTTCCACCAACCAATCACGCATTTCGTTGTTGAACTTGTCCCAATCCGCGCCGCCGAATTGACGCAGCACTTGAGCCGCGTAGTAGTCGTAGTAGATCTGGTCCTTGCGGAAACCAATCTTGGCGACCTGTTTGACTCCGGCGACAATCCGCGGATCGGTCTTGGCCCACCCGGTGTACATGCGGCACAGCACGCCGACGGCGGTACAGGCGGGGCGAAGTTTGGTTGACGGGCTGGCGTAACCGTAGGTGGCTCCGTTGTTGGATTGGACTTTGTCCAAAAACAATACCGAGCCTTGGACGGTCGTCGGCGGCACAATCAAGTGCCCCATATGAGCACTTTTCAGCGCCATGACTTGCCAACCTACCACCGATGTATCACCGCCATCAGATTGTTGCGGCTTGTAACGCCAACCTCCATCGCGGCACTGGGCATAAACGATAAAATTGACGGATGCTTGTGCCGGGACAGCCAACTCGGGGTCGCCGGTCATTGCGTAGGCTTCGCACAACGCAATCGAAGCCAAGCCGTGCGAATACATTCCATTGCCGGCGCTCTCGGTCAGATCGAGCACGGGCATGCCGTTCTTTTTGCCGAGTTTTCCGTTGCCGATCAGGAATTTCAGCCCGCGATAAACGTTCTCGCGAAACTCGCCTGATTTGTGTGTTTGGCCCGCGCCCATGAACGGCAACAATGCCATCGCGGTCGCGGCATTAACGGCTCCGGCGCGTTTGGGTTCCCCAGGCTCGCCACACCGATTGTTACAAGCGACATTGTGCTGGAACGACCAACCGCCGTTGGGGAATTGATGCCGCGAGAACCATTTGAGCGCTTCGGTGACGGCCGCTTCACTACTGGCACTGCCACCATAGTCACGCAGCAATTTCTTTTTCATGTCCGCACTGCGGCTGCTCAGCGGAGCTCCCGAGACGGACGACAGCGTTTGTAGTGACGTTGCCGCAGGGGCCATGTCGGAAACCATCTCGCCCATGTCGATCGCGACTTCGGCGATTTCGATCGACTCGACCGCCGTCGTCGGCTCAGGCATCTCGATTTGTTCGCTGGCATCGACGGTGGTCTCGGTG
>NZ_ANOG01000020.1 GCF_000346295.1 Rhodopirellula maiorica SM1
CAAGAATGAAATCTGTTCGTCAAATGGTTGTCCTAGATAGGAATCCAAATTCCCTTCCTCACTGCATAACAGCGGGATGGGGTCGCCGGACGAATCGAAAGTCCCTGCGTGCCATCGACATGCATTGGTGTCAATCAAGACGACTAACGGTGCGGGTTGTCGATTACTCATCGTCACCTCTTGCTCGTTCCAGCGTTTGACGGAGACTCGCCGTTTGCGACTTGAATCGCTCGAGCGTCTCGTGAACGAGTTGCGAGTCGTCTACGGCGTCCGTGACACTTTCGGCATCATCCAAATAGCTGCCCAGCCGTTGCATGAGTTCTTCTCGGGCGTCGATGACATCGTGTCGCTGGGCCGCTTCCTTGAGCATCTCGAGCAAGTCGTCGGGATCCCACGGTTTGGTGATGTAGCGATACAGTTCACCTTGATTGATCGCATCGACCACTGCACGCGTATCGGCATACCCGGTAAAGATAATTCGAACGGCTTCGGGGTGTTCGTTGCGTACCTTCTGCATCAATTCGGATCCGGTCATCGACGGCATCCGCTGATCCGTCATGATCACATGCACCGGATGCTCTGCCATGATTTGCAGAGCCTCGCTCCCGCTGGTGGCCGTATGGACGGTGAAATCACGTCGCAATAGCCCTGTGAGTGAGAAAAGGACATCGGGTTCATCATCGACGATCAAAATCGAGTGTGACTTCGTCATTAGTTGTTCCGCCTAGTTCTACGCGTGTCATCAACCGGTACCTTGATCCCCGCGAGGCAATTTAACGTGTACCGTCGTTCCCTGCCCTAACTCACTTTCGATCGTGATCGATCCGCCATGGTCACGGACCACCGCATAGCTGACTGCCATACCCAGCCCTGTGCCTGTCCCTACCGGTTTTGTGGTAAAGAAAGGCTCGAACACGGAATTTTTGGTTTGAGCATCCATTCCGCATCCATAATCTTGAACCTCAATGTGGTTCCAATCCGCATCGCTTTCCAAGCGAACTTTTAGGACCGCTCCCATCTCATTGGCTTGGATTGCATTAAGGACAATATTGTAGATGACTTGATGAATTTTATCAGGTCGACACTGGATGGTGGCATCCGAATCGAGCTGGGTTTGGACCTGAATCTGCTTTTCTTCGATTTGAAGACTCAACATCTGCAGCGTCGATTCGATGGCAACGCGTAGATTCAACTGGTCTTCGGACGCCTGGTCCAACCTCGCGAAGTCACGCAGATTCACGATGATATCACGAACGCGTGATAACCCTTCGGTCGACGACTGTAGCAGCTGAGGCAAATGCTCTCGCAGCCATGCGATATCGCAATCCTCCTGTATCTCGGCCAATTGTTGAACCAGCTCCGGAGGGGCCCCCTGAATGAAGGGGCGAATCTCTTCATACTTGTCAACCAATCGCACGATATCGCTGAGGTCGCGGCGAAGCACTGCTAGATTGTTGGTGACAAACGCGATCGGATTGTTGATCTCGTGAGCCATGCCTGCAGCGAGATGACCAAGGCTGGCCAATTTTTCGCTCTCGACCAACGCCGCCTGGGTCTCTCGCAGCTGCCGGTTTTGCTCGGCCAATTCCTGTTCCAGCCGGATGATCCGCTCGCCTTCGCGAAGTCGAACTCGCAACTCTTCCTGGTCGCACGGCTTGACTAGAAAGTCATCCGCCCCCGACTCCATCGCGGTGACCAAGTCCTCCTTTTCCGACTTGGACGTCAACAGGATTAGGTAACAGTACCCGGCATGTTTAGAACTGCGGATGCGACGAATCAGATCGAGCCCATCCATGTTCGGCATGATCCAATCGGTCAACACCAATGAAAAGGATTCCTCTTGAAACTTGTGCCATGCCTGTTCGCCGTCAACCGCCTCGACGACCGTGTAATTCCAACGCCGCAGGTGACTGACCAACAGCATCCGAGACACCGAACTGTCTTCCGCAACAAGAACCTTCATGCTGAAAATGATCCTATCGACGGAACGCCGCGCAACAACGATTCTGCCAAACTCGATTCTGTCAAACTCGATTCCGTCAAACTCGATTCCAATTCTGTAGTGCGTCGATGCCTTCACATTATAGTTGATCGCGTGGCGGCCGTTGGAACGAGCGTGCCGGAATCGTCAAGACAAAAAACGAGACGGACTGGCCCTGCCAATGCGAGCGGCGAGCTGCAAAAAAGCAGACCTGTCAACCGCCGACGCGGAAACCTTCACATGCCGTTCCGATTTCGATCATCGGGAACGTGATTTGCACATAAAAGCCTTCGTTTGCTGTTGCACAATCACTCTCCCAAAGCGGACTTCAGAACAATGAAAACCTACCAGAAATCGACACTTGCCTGGTTGATCGCCGGTGCCGTGACCGTGCCGTTGTCGAGTGCGGCTGCGTTTTCGCAAGAGACTGCGGAAACCCAGAAGAACACGCCAGCCGGATCGACCGAACCAGCAGCGCCAGCGGAACCAGCAGCGCCAGCGGAACCAGCAGCGCCAGCGGCAACATCGCCAGCGGCAACGTCGCCAGCGGAAACCGCCTCCGACGAGCACATCGATCGCGATTCGCCGGCACTGGGGGTTGTCGTTGGATCGTGCCCGGGCCAAGGAGTTTGCGTCCACGACGTGGTCATGGGCAGTCCCGCCCAACGAGTTGGGATCGAACGTGGCGACTATATCCTGGCCATCAATGACAAAACGGTATCCACCCCGAAGGAATTGAAAGAGCTCATCGAAGGATTGACGGCGGTGGATACCGTCAATGTCAGCGTGTGGCGTCGGGGTCAGAAAATGACCAAGCAGGTGACGTTGGCGGCCGAGGCAACGACGTTACCGAACAGTCGCCAAGCGTGGCTAGGCGTCGCCTTGGCGGATCGCGACAACGGGGAACCGGGCGTAGCGATCGATCAAGTCCACCCCAACAGCCCTGCCGAAAAAGCAGGTCTAAGCTCGGGTGATGTGGTTATCCAAATCGACAATCAAAAAGTGACGACGATCGACAAGTTTGTCGAAAAGGTTCGTGACCTCGAACCAGGGGCACAGGTCAATTTGACGGTTCAGCGAGACGACGAAGAGCAGCAGATTGCCGTAACGCTCGGGCAAGTCGAAAATGCGCCGCTGCGATGGTTCCGTCGCCCCTTCGGCCCCTCGAATCCAGCCTTCGATGGACCTCCGTTTGACGGCCAATCGCCCGATTTCGGCATGCGGCCGTTCATGCCTCAAGGTCCCTCCGACGTGATGGAAGAAATGATCGATGACATGCGAGCCCAGATACGATCGTTACAAAACGAGATGGATGAGCTTAAACGGCAACTGCCAGTCGACTCTCGCGACAACCAGCAACAAGGCAGCGAGCAACAAAGCAGCGAACACAACGTCGAAAGAAATCCTGACGACGATCTATCGAGTGATGAATTCAATCACGCGGACTTCGTGCAATTGGTGATGCAGCGAGACGGCAGAGGGCACGATCGAGGTGGTGACCATGACCATGGCGATCGTGGCCGTGGAAACCGCGGCGACGTTAATCGCCCGTACAACTTGCCACATCTGAGCAATGATTGGACGGGGGAACGTTATCGCTATCAAGACAATCGCACCTATCGTTACCGAGTTCCTCGCACCCCGGTATATCGCTATCCCTCCTATTATCCGTACCACTACTACCAATACCGTGGCCGGCCCTACTACTACGGTGGATACTATCCCTACGGCTACCGTGGCGGAGTCCAGATCGGCCCCAACTTTGGTATTTATTGGTAAGCGGAGGGCGCCACAGCGCTACGACCGTTCTTTCAGCTTCAGTGGAATGTAGCGACCGACCACTTGCCGCATTTGATCGGTTGCAACGGGCTTGGCGACAAAATCGTCGGCGGTGAGTTGCGTGTGCTGACACCGGGTTTCGTTTCCATCGGACTCGTTCGAGGCGACGATCACCGGGATCCTCCGCAACGCCGCATTGTCTTGCAGCCATTGAACAAGATTCTGGCCGTCGCCATACAGCGTTTGTGTATCGCTGATGATCAAATCCGGTTTCTCGGTCGCAATCCGCCAAGACGCCTGCTTGCTGTTAAAAGCAGCGAGAAAATCAACGTCGTAGGGACGAAAGACACGTCGCTGCGACTCGACAAAATTCACATCGCAATCAACGACCATCAATCGCGGCGTTTTCGTTTTATCCGGATTAGCCGTTGTCAACGGAACCGGACTCAAAACAGCAAAAGACTGCCCCATCAAACCGAACCCCATATTGCGAGAAAATCCCGACGTGGTATTCGCCCCGTCAGGCGGATCCGCTGCTCCGAAATCGCTTCGATCCCTGGCTAGGCAAACGCGAGCGATTCATTCTCGGACCAATGCAAACATAGGTCACATAACGAGCGGGGGGAGTCGAATCGCCAGAATCATGGCAAATTCATTTTGAAAAATACAGCTCTCCCCACCTCAACGGTATTTTGTTGCATCATCCCATCCAGTATCTGCGACTCATGGTGGCAACAACGATGACGACAACCACGGCAGCCGCCACCCAATGACGCGGAACATTGGGTCGGCGCAGTTCAGGTTCCTGTGAAACAGGATCCTCATTCGACTGGGGGGCTGCCGCAATCGATTCGCGTGAAGTAGCGAGGGGCTCCAACTGATCAAACCCTCGCTGCCTCAAATCAAATCTCATCTCCGCCGCCGACCGGTAGCAGTCTGTCTCATCTCGAGAAACCAACCGTCTAAAAATGGGATTCGCTACCCCCAAATCGGAAGCAGACTGACAAGTCGGTGCCTCAGGATCGCGGCCGGTCAGCATAAATCGAAGCGTCCAGCCTAAATTACGCAGATCAGATCCGACATCCGCATTTCGCTTAAATTCGTAACCGGAAACGCCTCGTGCAATTTCGTCACCACCAATCCGAGTGAAACCGTCGTCGGTCAAAAAAATGTTCGATGGATTGATCGCCCCGTGGGCTTTGCCGCGGCGATGCCAACAATCCAACTGTGCCGCGATTTGGTCGACGACGAAGATGGCATCGGCGACCGCCAGAGTGCCTGCTGTGGAGATGCAATCACGCAAAGTCTCCTGTTCGGCATGCTGGGCTGCAGCGAAATCTTGGGCTGGAATGGAATCTTGGACTGCAGCGGGCGGCAGACGGCTATCGAGGGGATCGTTTTCGGTGTCGCGATCGCTGCGTCGCGGTGCGGCAGCGGGATGGTCCCCCATCGGCACGGCATCACGGTCGTTATTCATGCGTGATTCCTTCGTCGAGCCAGATCGGAACAAAGAAAGCCATTGTCATTGTCATCGTGTCTCCACGCCGATGTAACCGCGATTTTGCCCGACTCGCTCGCGAGAAACCACCGAAAAAAACGAACTCAGCGATCATCAGATTGTCCTTATCATGCTTTCGAACGCCTCGAAAAGCGAGCCATCCTCCCGGGGATCTTCATTTCCTGGCAAACCCGCCCTTTTCGAGGACGCTTCATCGCACTATAAAACTGCAAATCAGAAGTGAATTTTTCCGGAAACTTTGGTGAGGAACGAGGATCATCTGCGAACTAAAAGATTTAGTCCGCATCACCCAAACCGGGGCGTGAAAGCGTGATCCTAAATGAGAAAAAAGGTGTCATGACATCGGCTTTTTCATCCGAAGCAAATCCGGTACACTTTTCACCCACAAGGCGATGTAGCTCAGTCGGTTAGAGCGGAGTCTTCATAAGGCTTAGGTCAGCGGTTCGAGTCCGCTCATCGCTATTTTCATAATCTCTGGTTGATAACCAACTCAGGCAAACCAGCAATGTGCCCTCGAGAGGCAATGCCGGAGTATCGGTTTCACGCCTCCGGCCAATCCACTGCCACTTCGGCCGGCAAAGATTTCTATCTTGGGCGCTGCCTGTGTTTGCATTCTCGTAGCAGCTTCCTGGCTGGACGCCCCTTCCGCTTTCGCTAAGGTGGTAGCGGCTGACAACTCCGACAGGTCGGCGACACTTTTTGGCTTCAAGTAGATGAGGCCCGCGCGGGCCGACTGTGACGCTTTTCTGATCGTCCTACTGCCGCGTCTTGGTTGGTCGTCGATCGACCATCACCTGAGTTGGTCTGATCCAACTCGCCGCCCGTGCCAACGTGCGAATCCTGGACTGATGGCGTGGTTGATTTATTGGCCAACGGAACATCTGCCTGCCTGAGATTTCCTCGACGAATGCATACCCGTTGGGCAAGCTGCCTACCGCTGCAACCGAACCGGCACAAGCTTTGCTAGCAAAGAGTTTATCGAGTCACCGGATGGCTGTTTTATTCTCCTTCAAAAATGGCACTCTCATGGCTCCACGTCCTACCTGGAAGGGTTATCTGAAACTGTCGCTCGTCTCGGTTCCTGTGAAAGCGTTCACGGTTTCCGATAGCAGCAAGAGCGACATCCGGCTGAACCAGCTGCATGCCGAATGTCACCGCCGAATCCGGTACAAAAAATCTTGTCCCGAACACGGTGAGGTGCCCAATGAAGAAATTATCTCGGGATACCAAATCGGCGAAGATCAGTACGTGCCGATCGACAAAGACGAGATATCGGCCATCCGAACCAAGAGCGACCAGTCCATCGAGATTGCGACGTTCATCAGCGACGACGAACTCGATGATCGCTTCTTAACCGATCGTTCGTACTATCTGGTGCCCGATGGCAAGGTCGCGCAGAAACCGTATACGTTGATTCGCGAAGTGTTGGCGGCCGACGATATGCGTGCTGTGGCCGAGGTGATTCTTAGCCAGCGTGAGCAGCATGTCGTGGTGCGCCCGCTTGGTACACTGTTAATCATGACCGTGCTTCAACACCAGCAGGAGCTGAAAACGCCAACGGGCTTTGAACAGCACGTCGATGATATCGACGTTACCGATCAAGAACTCAAATTGACGAAGCAGTTGGTGGCAGGAATGACACACGACGATTGGGATTTCGGCCAATATCGAGACGAATATCAACAGCGACTCAGTGAACTGATTGAAGCGAAAGTAGAAGGCAAGGAATTAGTCAAACCGCCGGAAACGGAAGCGCCGACGATCATTAATTTGATGGACGCTTTGAAGGCGAGCATCGAGCAGATTCCCGTGCCCGAGGGCGGATCGCAAAAATCGGCGACGAAGGCGAAACCTGCCAAGCCAGCAGCGAATAAAAAGACGGCGAAGAAGAAACCGGCTAAGAAGGTGGCTGCCAGCACATCACGTAGCGGATCAAAACGCAAAACTGCGAAACGGAAGACCGGCTAATGACGCATCCGCCCAGCTTCCCGGTTCAGTGGCGAATCGTGTTTACGGGGCGATTAGCGTCGATGAGTCGCGTGGCGGCGGTTCGTATCATTACGGAACGAGGCGGGACGGTTCGCGACCGAGTATCCCAGCAGACAGATCTGTTGGTGATCGGGGCTGACGGATGGCCGCTACGCAAGTCGGGTTCGATGACTCGCAACCTGCGGCGGGCCAGTGAACTGCAAGCCGCTGGTGAATCGGTTTCGATCATCGGCGAAGCGGAGTTTCTGCGGCGTTTAAGTGGAAGCGACGAAGCCGGGCAGATACGCCGATTGCATACGCTCGAACAACTTAGTCGGCTGCTGGGGGTCAGCGGTCTGCGGCTGCGACGTTGGAACGCGTTGGGATTGATTCAGGCCCACGCTCCTGCCGCGATCGCACCGATGTTTGATTACCAAGAAGTGGCGGCAGCAAAGTCTCTCGCGCGTTTGATTGCTCGCGGGGTCTCGCCGAGGAAGTTGGCCGACAGTTTACGCCGCCTGCAACATTGGCTTCCCGATCATCGTGGTTTGCACAGCAGCATTGTCGCGTTGGAGAAGCGTTTGCTGGTGCGCCATGGCGATAGTTTTGTCGATTCAAGCGGCCAGTTACATTTTAGCTTCGATGAAGAGTGCGTCGCAAACTTTGCTAAGGATTCGTTGACGCAGGAATCCTCAGCACGCTCAACCACGCAAGTTGACGATCCAGATTTTCTGTTCGACCGAGCCTTCTGCGCTGAATCGGAAGGCAGGATCACCGAAGCGATGCATGCATACACGCAGTGGCTTGGCCAATTTGGCGATGA
>NZ_ANOG01000021.1 GCF_000346295.1 Rhodopirellula maiorica SM1
TCACGTCAGCCGAACGATCCGAAACTCACGCATCCGATCCCCGTACACCTATCCCCACTCCCTTCACGTTGATTGCAATCGCGGTTTGACTCATGCAAACGATACGCTCCTTTATCGCCATTCCGTTGTCGCTACAAGTCGGACGCAACGCGTCTCGCTTGATCGAGGCGTTGTCGGTTCCTGGCGACGGCATTCGCTGGGTCCCCAAAGACAATTTGCATCTGACGCTGAAGTTTCTCGGCGAAGTCGACAATGTCGAAGTCCCGCAGGTCTGCAAGATCATCCGCAATGTCACTCAAGACTTCGAACCCTTTGATCTCGATTTTGCCGGCGCCGGTGGCTTCCCGAACCTCGATCGCCCTCGCGTGTTGTGCGTCCATATCGATGATCCCACCAATTCACTCAGCCAAATGGTTGCACGTCTTGAAACCGAGCTTGCCGAGATCGGCTTCAAGCCGGAGCCTCGCGATTACGTTCCCCATCTGACCCTGGGACGAACCAAAGGAGGCTCGCGTCGTGCCAGCGGCGATGTGCTCGAGCGTGTCAAAGCCCACACCGAGATGAGGCTCGGACAGATGAACGTCGACACCGTCGAATTGATCGCCAGCTTCCTTGAGAAACAAGGCCCGAGTTATCAAGTCATGGACACGATCGACTTAGGCGAATAGATGACGCCGCTGCTTCCACAGGCAACTCTTAATCTTAATCCTACTCTTAATCTTAATCCCGTGATCGCAATCGGGTTAGGGCTGCGCCACCCCAAGAAGATTAGGATTAAGAGTAAGATTAGGATTAAGAATCGAAAGTAGACGACGCCCTACGAGAGTTCGATCACGAGAAACAATTCGCTAGCTGCACTCGGATGCACCTGCGTCAGCGGGACGTGGATCATGGGATCCGAGTCTCTTCTCTCGCGAATCTTTACAGATTTAATTGTTAGGGCAATGCCATCGACTTGGGTACTTGACGTGTAGGTAGCGAACACGTTGTTGTTGTCGTGATTTTTGGTTTCGCAATTTCTCTGCCACCTCTCCACCAACTTCGTCGGTAGAGAAGTTACTGCAGTATCGGCCGGCAGAAAACTTACTCCCAATTCCGTCGTCAATACCAGCGTTTTAGCAGCCTAACGCAGGCCGCCCGTCTCGCGTTCAATTGTCTTGTGACTCCAGCGCAAAACTGGGATCTGATATGGTCTAGATCGCCGTGGCTCGATTGGTCGCCCGGTGGTCCAAATTATTAGCGAAAGGTCAATGTATGTTTACGTTCTTAACCTATAGTCTTGCCAAATTAGAGGATGTTGAGCTTGCGAAGACGGAAGCGGCCATCCGTGATCATGTCACTAAGCGGGATAAGCTGAAAAAGGCCAAATTCACAAAGAGCAACGCCTCTCCGATTTTTCGTGTCCAAATCCCACCATGCACCCCAGTTTGGCCAGATGTATGAAAGTGTGAAAAAGGGATGATGATCGATCGGATTTTACATATTCCTTTTGCACTAAAGGACTTTGTTTCGTTGCTTCCGTTGGTGCGAAGCCATCCAGGGAAACTCGAAGTCTCCGTGTCAATTGTGTGGCCGCGGCATGGCGTTTTTTTAATTCAGCTTCCGCTCAAATCAATCCACGAAAGAGTTTATCGCGGCTTTTCACTGCGTCTTAATCCTCATCCTAGGCAGCGTCACAGTGAATTGTTCGAAATGCTGAAGTGCATGTTTGGGAAGGTGTCAAAACTTTGGTCCGTGGAAGACGATTTCATTGTCACGCCCACCAATTGCAAGTTTTCCAATGATTTCACTGATACGCCTTCTGGAAGGATCCGTTGCACCAACGAAATGCAAACTCCTGACTGGGCGGCGACAATGTCGTACGCCAACATTGAAGACTTTCAATTTGCTTCGCAGTTGGCTGAGAAAACGGCGAAAGTGCTTGTCGAATGTATGGGCAGACCGAAATGCATTGAATTGAAAGTCGCGTCATTTGTTGAAGAGGCCTCCATCACTGCCAGATATTGTCAATCACTTGCACCGAAATGGTACACTGATTTTTATCCATCCCCGAATAAAAAGTTCAATCCATTCCAACATCCAAGACACAGTGAAGGCACTCTGATTTATCCGGTTGCCTGGAACGCGAACCGCGCCAACGAGATCGACATGGAGGACTTCATGGATATCTATACTGCCGTTGAGCATCACCCGGATGGTTCGAGCCTGTTATTGGCAACCAACCACGACGACGCTTGGCTGAAGGATGCCGTCACCGAAGCGGGCTACGGTGATCAATTCGAATTGCTTGGCGACGAAGCGAAATTCGCCGACATCAAACCACTCATGAAAAAAGTCAAAGCACTCGCAAAGGTGAAAACCGTGAACTACCCCACCGTCGAATTGCCGGGAAACGCTTCTCTTGATGTGGCTTACGAACAAGCGGTTGCCACGTTTGAATCAGCGGATTTGTACGTTCATCGTCACGAAACGTTTAGCTCGCTCGGTGGCGTCGGCAAAATGTTCTCATGCCACGAGGACGAACGCAACGATACATTCATTGTTCACGCCGGTCCTTGGACCGATGACGCCATTGAGGCGATCAAGCGGGAAGCGGAGTCTCTGTTGGAGATGCAGGGTTTCATGGGATGTACGGGAGTGCAGATCATTGCAACCCATCCGCTGCCAGCTGAGCTAAGTCCGTTTGCAAAGATCGAAAGTTCCAGACCTTCTTGATGGTCTGGCTCGTGTTTTGCCTGGTCACGGAGTGGCGATAGCACCGAATAAAGGCCGGAGGCCGACACACTTGCTGCCGGTGTTGTTAACCACCGGTAAGTGGATGTAGGAAAACATAGCCCGGAGGGCGACACACTTGCCGACAGTGTGTCGGCCTCCGGCCTTACAGCGACAGGTCGCACTTCTGTACCGTTGGCTCACGCCAACGGCAGAGGTTGTGACGGCCTCCGGCCTGGTGCATTGCCCATTATTTCTGCAGGCTGCTTAAGGGGGACACAGGGTTTTTCGGTGGTGTTCGCTACGCTCAAACCACCGGCTAAAATGCTGGAATTCCTATCGGCATCGGCCTGGAATTAGATGTTTAGGATAAAGATATTGTGCGGCCGGGAGCCGCGTATTGCCCGGTGCCTTGCGGCCCACGGCTCACTGCTGCTGGCTAATTCAACAAGTCGATGTCGCGATCGGTTACTGACTGATTTCGAATGGGATGCTGGCTTGGCCGTACTTCTTGCCCTGGACGTCTTCCATTGTTAACTGCAAACGATAGTTTCCAGCCGGTAGCTGCTTCGGTAGATGCATCTGGTAGGCGATGAAATAATCACGCAGATAGTTGCTGGAGGTCTGTTGATCGGCAGGCAGCAATTGGCTGGCGACTTTTTGATTATCCGCATCCAGAATGTCGTAGCTGCCTTGCAGATGCGTTTGAAAACCACTGTCGATTTTGCGGGCGATGAAGTTTTCGACTTCACAATACAAAATGACCTGCTGGCCTGATTGGAAACGGTTGCTACTGAACGGTTTGATTTGGCCGTATGCCAAGATTTCGGTACAGAAGGCCAGCGAACGAACTTCCAGCGAATCGGTCGCGGCGGCCAAGTACTTGGTGGCCTCGCGTAATTGTGGTAGCGCCGAACTGAAGCGGCGGCTTTGCACCGGATGTCCGTCGGGGTCGACCATCGTCCACAACCCTAGCAGTTGGTGACGCAAGTATTCTTGTTCTTTGTCGGTCATCCCTTCGATTTTTTCGACCGCTTTATCGGGATTGCCCGCTAACACCATCAAGTGACGGGCGGTGATGACCCGGCGTGCTTTCTCGGCTTCGGACTCACCCGGCGTGGCCGATGCGACTCGTTTTAGCAGCGTCTCGTACAACAGTTGGTCGGAGATTTCGTCGACGTTCGGCGCTGCTACCGTTGCAGTGGTGGGGGCCGTTGCTGGTGACTGCATTGCTGCCGTGGTGACCTGCGGTGGATCTTGCTTCGAAGCCGTTGCGGAAACCGGTTTAACCGATCCCGATTCGTCGGTCGCGGGTGCGTTAGCAACATCCGAAATCGATTGGACGACCGCTTCTTCTAATCCGCCCGGTGTCGATGAGGAACTGTCCGAAGCCGATTGAGCGACCGCGGTTTCGCTTTTGGGTTCTGGCTTGGTTTCGTTTTCGTAAGTGATTACGACTGCAGACTTGTCTGGGGAGTCGTGATCCGATTCGCTTGACGCCGCCGAATGACTGGCAAGTCGGTTCACCGGTTCGCTTGCCTTTTTGTTCTTCACCGCAAGCAGGTCATGTTCGGTTTTCAGCGATTCGCGGATCGCTTTGTCCAGCCCGCTTGGTTGTGCGGTCGAGTCGGCGTTGCGAGACAAGACGGCGACCAATTGGCGAAGCGCTTGCTCTTTCACCTCAGGCGTCGTGTTGGCGAACGCCTCCATCAACTCGTCGTCCGACAATTTGGATTTATCGTCCGGTTGCGGACGACTCGCAGGCGAGGATTCGGATGGCGTGCGTTTGGCAACCGCATGCGTCTCGTCGGGGCTCGATTTGGATTCGGGTTTCGCTCGCGAGTAAGCCGACGCTGTGCTGCGTGGTCGACTACTGGCGGTCGATTTCGGATTCGATGGATCGGTCTGGCGATGTGTGGCCGCAGCGCGGTGAGGATTCGTCTGTTGGTCGTTGCTGCTAGCGACATTTGAACGTGATAGATCGGATCCCGCACGTGGATTGGTCGATGCCAATCGTTGCCGTGGTGATTCCACCTCAGGCAAATCGACCGAGTCGTGTTGAGTGATTTTGAAGATGTTCCCGGCAGGCATTTGCGAACGACATCCCGAAACCCCAATCGCCGTTGCGATCAGTGAGAATGAAATCCATTTCGATGAGCGAGAGAGCATCGGGGCCTCGCGAGGGTTCTTGAGCTATTTACGGTCTGTTCCGACGGATCCTTCCGTAGCGAAACAAGCATTATTTGCTTCGACAGTCGCCGACCCTACAAAAAATACCCGCGCAACGACAACTGCAAACCAAGCCAATTTCTTAGCTGAATTGCTAGCAATTTCACTCGGCTTCTTCGGCTTCGTAGGCTTCGATCTCAAACGGGTTGTCGCGATAGCCATCGCGGCCGCGCAGGAAAAGGATCGCCGAGAACAGCAAGTACAGCGGTACAAACATTGGCCCCCAACGCTCGTATTGACGTACATGGACTCGTTCGTGTCGCCGGGTGAAATCGAGTGCCGATTCGTTTTGTCCAAAAACGACGTGTCCTAGCGTCAATGCTTGCGCACACACAATCATGTGCCGGAGCAACCAGGCGATTCGGGGGCCGTGGATTTCGATCACTCCGTCGACGCGTTGGAATCGTCCGTTCAAGATCAGCCCGATTGCGATGCCGGTGATCGTGTAGGGAGACGCCCATAGGTAGGCGATGATTTGGACGGCGATACGCACGAGCGACCTTGGGAAACCGAAAACAGCCTGGAAAGCAGCACACGGATTGTACCGTGCGTGCCATCCAGGCTGTTGTTTATGATAGTTTTGTTGATCGTTCCGCGATCATGACACCGGACCGCAAAACGATTCAGAACTCCGATTTCCAGCTCGATCCTTAGCGGACTACATGTCGGCGATTTCGCTCTCGATTTCGTCCTCGAGACTCGAATCGGTGTCGCAGTAATCGCTGCCCTGTTCGTCGATGCACAGCTCTTCGCGTTGATCGGCATTCAGTTTGACATAGCCAAGAGCGCGAATGACTTCCAAGACTTCACTGCAAGTAGGGAACATGCGTCCGGCCGAACGCTTGTAATCGTCCATGGCTTGCATGAATTCGATTTCTTCTTGATTGTAGTCGCGTTCGCAAGTGGTTGGATCGATGTGGCGACGACGCTGTGTTTTGCGTCGCGGCTTGGCCATCACGTTGGTATCAACCGCGTTTGGGTTGCCACCGCGTCGCTCATTCCGCTTGTTGCGACGATCAAGAGTGAGGATGTTCTTATCTTCCGCTGGATTGGCAGTGACGGTTTTGGTCATTGGAGTGATGTCCCGTTTTGGTTGGAAGAGTCTTTTGGGTTGCAACAGTGGCTAGCTGTCGCAAAGACTCTCGTAACAGCGATGGTATGTGGTGGGCCAAAAAAACGTAGCACACCACTTGAGTAAACTTGGCTGTTTTCGGGTACTTTTCCGATTAGAAAAGCGGTGCGGGCTGGGAAACCCGTCCGCTTGTGACGGCTGTACTGGTTGCACGGAAAGATCCGTTCGCTTTTGGGCTGTACCTTTCGGCCCCATGCCATCTACTTGGGCGTCCCATTGGGTGATGTTCAAGTAGTGGAATTCGCCAGAATTCCCCGTGTAGTGGAATACGCCAGAATTCCCCGTGTAGTAGAATTCGCCAGAATTCCTGTGTTTGCTGTTGAAGCACCGGGAACTCTGGCGAGTCCCACTACGAAACTGGCGAGTCCCACTACCAAAGTAGGATGGCACTCGACGGGTGGCATTTGTAGCGGTGCGGCGCGGGGCCTCGCCCGGTCTAAACCGAATGTTTTACTCGCCGCAACCGGACGGCTCGCGCCGTGCCGCTATCAAAGTAGATGGCCGTCGGCTTACAGCCCGCGGCCCAAGGACCACCAAGGGACCTATGCGGCGTCGATTGCCGTTCGCAGCTCGCCGACAAACTCGCTGACCTTTTTGACGGCGTCTTCGGTTCCGTTGGATTCGGCGATCCGGCGTACGATCGCCGATCCCACGATCAATCCATCAGCGACCGGTGCCAAGGTTGCAGCGGTTTCAGGACCGCTGATTCCGAAGCCGATACAGATCGGCAGATCGGTCTGTCCCCGCAGCCACTGGACGCTCTCTTGCAGGTCCGGCGGCAGCTTGGTTCGTTCGCCGGTGATTCCGGTAACCGAGACGTAGTACAGGAACCCGGACGACGAATTGGCGATTCGCACTTGTCGTTCTTTGGGGGTAGTCGGTGTGACAAGTTGGATCAAATTGAAATCGGCGTCCTCGCAGACCTTTGAAAACGCTTCGGCTTCTTCGACCAACAGATCGGGCACAATAGCGCCGACATAGCCCGCTTCGATGGCTCTTTTGACATACGCTTCGGTACCGACGCGATGAATGATCGAATAGCTGACCATCGTGACGCGAGGCATCGTGACGTCACTCGCCACGCGTTTTCCCATGTCAAAAACGCTCTGCAGACGGAATCCTTGATCGAGGGCACGTTGGTAGGATGCCTGGATCACGGGCCCGTCGGCGATCGGGTCACTATAGGGGACACCGACTTCGCACAAATCGGCTCCGGCGGCCGAGAGGTTGCGGAGCACCGCCTCGGTGGTTTCGATCGAAGGATCACCGGCGGTAATAAACGGCATCAATGCCTTCTTCTTGGATGCTCGCAGCTGGGTAAAAAGTTGGTCAATCGCAGACATAGATTTGTGCAGAGAACGAGGAATCAAGGGATGGCAAGTTATACGTCAGACGCGGCAATTTTCCTACAACCGGTTTCGATCGCGGTCGAGATCATCAACATTTGAAACAGCTGTCCCAGTGTGAATGTGTCGATATGGGGCAAGTCGAAGTTGGTCGTCCGGTAACCTCGGCGATGGACCGTTTCGCAGGAGGTGTCGATCATGTCGGCCAATAATTCAGGGATGGTCGCGAGCGTTTGGTCACGGGCCGCGTCCTCGGAATCCCCGTCATGCGTGAATTTCGATGACCGCAGCGGGTCCATTCGCCACTTGGCGGTCGACCAATGATGGATCACGGGACGCTGTTCGGGGCACATGGGGGCAGCGGGCAACGATTCGGACGATTCCAGTTGGCGAAGCAGTCCGCTGGGGTGAGAAATGACCGTGCTGGCAAGCGGTTCGTCTACGATTTGGGTATACCAGCGAGCTACCGAGGCCAGGGCTTCGGTCCACAAGCAAATGATCCGCGACGTGGGGATCGATCCTCGGCTGGCCGCGACGTACTGCATCACCCAATTCTCGTTGGGATCCGCGGTTCGAAAGTGCTCGTTCATCGCCACGGCTCCTTCGAGCAGCTTCATGCAATCGAGTGCCAACAACGCGGCTGGCATCAAACCGGCGGCGGTAAAAATGCTGTGGGATTCGGCGATCGGAGTCGGATGGTCGTAAATTTCACGGCATCGGTTGGCCAGAGCAAATTGACGAAGCGGTCCTGATTCGCCCGTGATCGGAATCAGGTAATCGCCCAAGGATTCGTCTGGCGACCGTGCCAGCGACGCTTTGAGTGCCTTGATGAAATGCGGCAGAACGACCGATGTTTCGCGAGTTTCACCGCTGGGGTCGATCACGATCAATGCCCAGCGAGTCTCCGGAGCGGTTTCGCCGTAGCCGCCGCTGCGAAGCCGATTGAGCAATGCCCCGATCGAATCGCTGTCCAGATGATTGCCAACAAAATACATCCGCGGACGACTTCCGCGACCGGCTCGGCACAGCTCGTTGTGGTAAGGGTCACAGCAGGCGTCTCGTAGCGCGATCGGGCCAGCCGTGGCAGCCTCGGACCCCAACACGACGACGGCATCCATTTTGTCGGGAATCGAGTTGGCAATTTTGAAGATGCGGCCGACTTCGGATTCCTCGCGAATCGCTGCATAATCCGCCAATTGTTGGGCAGGCAGCCGAAAAAACGGCATTTCCTGGATTGCGGGGCGGAGCGAATCGGCCTCCGCTAAAAATTTCCCGTACAGCGTCTCGTCGTGTCCAAAATCGGCAGAAAAAGCTCGGGATGCGTCAAAACGCAAAAGACTCATACAGGATCAAGGGGCAATGGGTAACGGGTGCGGGGTGGCGAGTGGGGGTAGCAAGTGAGTTCGGCGTACCCTTTTTAGAGTTACCGCCATGACTGCAGCGGTAGATTAACCGACCTCGCGAGAACTTCGAAGCGGACACGAGGTTCCGAATTTCGTTCGGGTTGGCTAAAACGAGAGGGATTCGCCCCGCGTGCCCCAAACACGCGTCTATCAAAAATGCGTCTATCAAAATCCACCATTCTGAATAAGCGAGAGAGCCTTGACCAAAGTTCGCCGAAAACCTGTTGTTTTGATCGTCCGCGACGGATGGGGAGAAAACCCGTACCCCGAGTGGGACCATGCCAACGCCGTCAAACTGGCAAAGACTCCGGTGGCCGATGAATTGATGGCCAAATATCCCAACGTCCTGATCCACACCTCGGGCGAAGACGTCGGGCTACCCGCTGGCGTGATGGGCAACAGCGAAGTGGGGCACCAAAATATCGGTGCGGGCCGAATTGTGGACCAAGAGGTGATGCGAATCACCCGTGCGATTCGTGACGAATCCTTTTTCAGCAACGAAGTGCTGCTCGAATCGATCGAGCACGTCAAGAAAACCGGCGGCACACTGCATCTGCTCGGCTTGATGTCCGACGGACGCGTGCACAGCGATTTGGATCACGCGATCGCGATTGTTGAACTCGTACGTCGCTCGGGGCTTGATTCCGAAAAATTTGCCGTCCACGCGATCACCGATGGACGTGACACCTCGCCGACCGGAGGCAAGGCGTACGTTGAAAAAATCGAAGCGGCGATGAAGGAAAAAGGCGTCGGTCATATCGCGACCGTGATCGGACGCTTCTATGCGATGGACCGCGATCTGCGCTGGGAACGCGTCGAAGCAACCTACGACATGATGACTAAGG
>NZ_ANOG01000022.1 GCF_000346295.1 Rhodopirellula maiorica SM1
ACAATTGTCAATTTAACTTTTTCAATCGTCCTTGAGACAATCCGCCAGCGACCCGGCCGCTGACGCATCGCGGCTCATCCACCTAGTCATTCAACACCGGCGGCGACGTGACTTTCTCCATCGCTTGGCCGCAACAGAGGAACTTTGTTTGGCAATCGTCACAATCGCAGCCTTTGGTGACGTGAATCTCCATTTCACATTTGGCACAACGGTACATATCGCCGATTTTCGGAGCTTCGATTTGTGGGCTCATGATGGTTCCTTCGATAGGTTTGCGGGTTTGTTTTCCAGAGACAACCAACGCAAACGCTGTTCCATCCAGCGGAGGCCGCACACGGGCAAAGCGAATCAGCCGCCTGGAGCCACGAAGACCGCCGCAGCGGTCAACGGCCCCAAGCGACCGAAGGGAGGGAACCCGCTTTGAAGAACGGGGGGCAAAGGAAAACGGTCGCCCGCTCAGTTATTGCCGCGAGTTGGCATCGTTTCGCGGATTCGATTGGTTCGAAGTCCGGCGGTCATCCTCGAGTTGCTTGGCAAGCTGCTTTGTTTTTTCCAAGTGCATGCTCACTTTATTGGATGCCTGCTGCACGATCGGTTGCAATTCTTGTGGCCCCATGCTTTCGATCGCTCGCAATTCAGCAAGCAACATTGTGTGAGCCACGGTTTGCTGACCCAAGAAGGCCATATTGAAATCTTGACCTTCGTAATTTCCAAGCATCTCCTTCGTCATCTTCAGCGCATTATCGCAAGCTTGCTCGCTAATTTGGCACAACTCACGAGGAACCGTCTTGCCGGCAAATTGTGTCGTTCTGTCGCCTTGCAAATCGGATCGTGTCGCTGGCTGGTTGCCCGCAATCGTATTGCGGTCGGTGTGTGCTTGACCCGCAGCGGTACTGCCAGTGTGCTGTTGTCCGCCCTGCTGTTGTTGGCCAGCATGTTGTTGCAGCGTCTGATTGAGAGCCTGGTGATCTTGGATCATCGTTTGGGCGAGCCGTTTGACTTGTTGGTTGTCCGACTTCTGTTGCGCCAACTTCGCAATTTCGATCTCCGCTTCGTTTGCTTTAATCAGCTTCTGCACCAATGCTTGCTTTACGGTTGGCGCTTGTTGTTGCGAGTTTGTCGCGACACGTCGAGCTTCGTAGCGATCGCCTTGATCGTTTTGCGTACCCGCTGGCTGATCGGTGATCTGGCTTGGCAGCGTGGTAGGCTGGCCGGGTTGGTCGGTCGTTTGCCCCTGCTGGGCGGCTCTTTCGTCGATTTGGACGCCAGGTTGATCGAGCGTCGTCTGGCCATAAGCGGACGAAAGGCCGGGAATTGCCGCGATTGCAAGAACAGCGGCAGAGAAACGTAATGTCGACATGGGGAGGCTCCTGAATGTCGATTGAGATGGATGATGGCCGCGACAACCGCGTCGCAGCCGACCAAGGAAGAGGCGGTGCACGTCGTGTTCCCATTCGCCGGGTTGGGGGAGTTGGGAGTTGGGAGTTGGGAGTTGGGAGTTGGGAGTTGGGAGTTGGGAGTTGGGAGTGAGGAGACTGGCAGTAGCGAAACTCGCCAAGAGTTTCGTCAATGTGGGATAGGCTTCTCAGCCTGTCATCGTGTGCAAGGCCTCAAGTATTCACGCATTCCGCAAACGAAGCTCGCCAAGAGTTTCGCTGATTTAGCCTGACGTTACAATGATTCGTTTAACCGTCAGCCAAAGGCGTACGCTCTTTCGGATGCAAATAACTTTGGTGAGCCGCGGGCCGTAAGGCACCTTCTTAGTACGTAGGACCCGGCCGCTGACGCGTCGCGGCTCAATAAATCAACAACCCGTTCGCGGCGTTGGTTAACGCGGCTATCGGAATCATGCGGCACCATTGCTAAAGTCTCGACGAATTCTGCTACAGAGGTAGACACTCGAGTGCAAGCGGCCCATCCTCGCATCCTCGACCACTAAAAATTCCTTGCGGCGTTGCAGGTTTACGCCTTCGGAGATCAGTGGCGGCAAAATCGTCAAATTTGACACAAGAGGAAACGGCTGGGATGCCGAATACCTCTGTGAGTGGCGTGTTTTCGCCTTCCGGAGGGGGCACCTCGAATGAGACTCCGGGAATTGAATGCTTTTTACGCAGATTCGTTCAAGCTGCTGCAAGGATGTGTCCCATGGCGTGGTCGTCTCGTTGTCTATGTGCTCTGCTTCTTGTTATTGCCATTGCCGTCGCCGGCTGTTCTTGGCGGCGCAGCGAACGCAGCCACCATTTTCTAGATTCCACCTTTGGCGAGCGACACACTGGTCACCATTCACCCGATTCGGTTCTACACCTCGCGTCGGAACTGACCAGTATCGAAGACGAAATCCGGCGTAATGGTTCGATCACCGTCAAAGCGCCCGATGTGTGGGGTGACGCGAACTTAATGAGTTCGATTCAAGAATATGAAAAAGTAATGAAAGACAGCGTCGAGGACTTCGACGAGGTCCTGTCGGCCTATCTGGCCCGCAGCGATCAGGCGGAATTTCAATCGGCAACCGGAGTGGCAGCGGGCGCCGCAGGCGGTTTTGCCGCCGATACCGGCGCCCCCACCGCTCTGACGCAAGAACAGGTCGTTGAGTTGGTTTTACCAGCGGTCGGCAAAGGATCGGGCGCTAACATCCCCAACCAATTGCCAGGCGATTTACTGGAAAACTTGATTGCCGCAGCACCACCGAGGAAGCCCAATGTCGGGGTCGAGCCAACCGAGCTGTTGCGTCAAGAATCGACCTACATTCAAGTTAACCAAGCCCTGCGGCGACGAAACATGGGCGACGAACGGAGTCGGCAAGCCGGTTACGGACTGTACAAATTCCGCGTCCCGATCTCGGTGCTGCCTGGCCGCCAAACGCACGAAGGCTACTCCGCGGTCGTCAACATGCGTGCTCGATTGGCCGTCGATGCCGCACACTTGCGGTACACCTTTCCCAAATTGGTTGTCGCCGACGTCGTCGATGATCTGTCGGTCTACATCCATGGGAATTGGAAGGAATTGACCGCCGATGATGCGACGTGTTCGGAGGATGGGAAAATAGGGCTCTTGCAGTCCAGTGCCGAAACGGATAAATCGACTGAGCCTACAGTAGTCCAGGGGCGAAACGCCGACCCCAGTTTACAGGATATGTTGGTTGAGGAAACGAGGGCGTTAACCGATAATGGTCCTCCGCTCGATGTGACTTTAATCCAAACCCAAGAGATCTACGGGTGTGAAAGTGTGCTGGCGATCGCAAAATTGGCAGGCTCACAGTTCAAAGACGGACAGCCCAAGCTCGCAGAGCTTCGAAATTTCTTGTTCGAGAATCTGACTCAGCAGTATGAAATACTCCGCCGCCAAAACCTATTGTCACTGGCGTATGACGATCCATCCTTTCCGACCCCGTATGTCATCGCCGACGCAGCCAACGACGTGGCCAAGGGATGTGACGTCACGTCGGCCCGCTGTGCTTGGGTAAACGTGGCATCGTCACAAACCTGCATCGGTGAAAACGCACTCATCGCTTGGCCGCTGGCACTGCAGGCCGGTTTGCTTGACCACAACATCAAGCGGATGATCGAAGGCTTGGCGCTGGAAGGCAAGGTCAGTCAATCCGATGCGGCGCTCGCCGAGAGCGTCTACTTCTTTCAAGAAGAAGTCGCACCGCAAGAAGACGTGGTGCGTTTGTGGGAAATGGTCATCCAGGAAAACTTCCCTGTTCACGTCTTCGCGCTCGATCCTCAAGTCGAAGAACAGAATGTGTACGATGCCTTTAGCCGTCGCCGCGAGATGCAAATCGCACTGGCGATCTCGGTCGCTCGCGGGTCACTCAATACCGCACAGCGTGTGGACATGAGTCGTCAATTGGCCCTCGACATGGCGTCGATCGACCTGAATCGCACCGCAGTCGCCTTCAGTCACGATAATGACACGTTTGGATGGTACTTCTATCCGCGTGTGCAATCACCGCCGCAGGAGCGAAATAATGTCGCTGCGTTAGCGCGTCTGATCTGGTCCACCGGCCCGACCGAACATTACGACCAGAAACACCTGTCATTAGAACCCGGAATGCGCGAATGCGAAGTGTTGATTGCGATGCCCAGCTTCGTGCCGCACGTCGAGTTTGATGTCACCACGAACTGGGAGCGGCTGACCAAGCCAGGAGCGACGAAGCAGAGCTATGAAGAGATGGTCGCGTTGGGCGGCCGCATCCATCGGCTTCGCGGCAATTTGCGTGAGGCCAAGGACGCTCAGTGTTTCCGTCCCGGCGACTATGCTCGCCTGGTCAGTCGTGTGGACCAATTAGAGAAAATGTTGTCGCTGCAATCTTATGAGGTGAATGTGCCTTACGCCTACGAGCAATCCGGTACGACGCTATTCAACAAAGGCGACGTGCAGTTGCGTCCGGTGCTGCACGGCGTTTATGGGCTCGATTTTGTCACCACCGAAGAAGATGCTGGCAAGCCGACTCACTTCTTTTTGCAAGGCCAAAATTTCCATCCCACGCTCACGCACGTGATCATTGGCGGGGCGGAGAGCGACAGCTACAGTCCCGAAACCGAAGCCGATGTGCAAGTGATCAGCCGAGAACTGATCCGAGTGAAGGTGAACGGTTTGTCAGCCAAGCTGAGTGAGAATGACAAGTTTGTAATTCGCTGCGGAACGCCGGCCGGATTGTCCAATCCGCTTTGGGTTGATGCAAAGGCTGCCACGCCGCCAAAAACGACTGCCCCCGATTTTGCTTTGAAGAACACCGCAGCACTGAGCGGCACCATCAAGCTATCTGAAACAGGCCAACTTTCTGAAGTGGCCTGGAACGAACGCTGCAACCTGCAAGGTTCGATTCGCATCGACTACAGTGGCAAACGACCATTGCCGGTGGGCGCCCTGATCGAGGTGATTGCCGAGTTCACGATCCAGAGCAGCGATGGAGAGACGAGGGTTGTGTCGGTCCCGGTGGAGGCACATCTACGTGACGAAGAAACGATCGAGCTCAGTTGCGGCAAACTTCGCAACGCGATTGCCGACGCACTGGGGTCCGAGTTGCACGCAACAAAGGACTACGAGGTCGCCAAAGGAAAATTGTTGCTGCGATTTGGTGAGTGGCCGTTCATCTCTGTCGGAGGCGAGTTGTTGATGAAAGTCGTCCATGCCTCATGATGTCCGCCCCCTGAGATGCTACCGCAGTTGTAGGAGCAGGAGGCCGCGCAAGCGATGCCGGCGGAAGAGGACGCCAGTGCACTGCCCCCGTCATCCGCGGTTCGCCGCCTGCCTGTCGTCCCCGTGCGACTTCAATAGCCGCAGCGTCCCCGCGGTCGCCACGTCCCCGCAAACGAAACTCGCCAAGAGTTTCGTCAATGTGGGATAGGCTTCTCAGCCTGTCATCGTGTG
>NZ_ANOG01000023.1 GCF_000346295.1 Rhodopirellula maiorica SM1
GTGTAAATGTTCGATTCCGCGTTCGATCGGGCTGATCTTTTGCGAAGCGATGTGATCGGCGTCGGTTTGAAAACGACCTCGCTCGATGATCGTGTGCGTAGCAATGTGACGATGGTTCTCGTCAAAGATTCTCACCAGATGACTGTCATGACGAACCCATACATCGCGTCCCAAGTACTCCGGTGGAACACTGTAAAAAGAACGGTTGACCGAGATGTATCCGTCGCGAGATACCTTTCGCTTGGCTTCGTGATAGAACTCGAACCGGCTCAGTGGAAGCTTGGCTAGCGATGGTTTTTCGATGTATTCAAAGCACGCCAAGACCTGCTTTCGCGTGGTGCCGTGAATGCGTGTATCGGCGACCGTGCTTTCCCAATGATGGAGGTGTTCATTTTGTGCCGCGAGTGTTTCAAACTCTCGGCCGCGAAGCGCGTTCTCTTGCACGTAGTCGACGCCACGTTCGACCTTGCCTTTATGGCGTGGCGTTCGCACTCGTGTTGGCAAGAATGCACATCCATAGTGCTTGCAGAAGTCGACCAGCTTGGGATTCAATTCAGGGTCGTGCCAATCAGGCGTTTTGACGGCACACTTGGCGTTATCAAAAACGACTCGCTGCGGCACTCCGCCGAGCGCCCAAAAACAGTTCTCCAAAGCTCGAATGAAACTCTCGGTGTCTTGCCGAAAGACGGCTTCGCTGTAACCCTTTCGTGAGTGACTCAAGACGGCGCGGAAGACATGCGTTCGTCGATGGGTTCCATCTTGGTTTCGGATCTTGGCGCCGGTGCCGAAGTCGACTTGCAGTTCTTCACCGGGCAGGACTTCCATCCGCCGAAATGGAAGCTGGGTGCTCGCCCCGAGTGCTTTGACGAAACGGTTGACCGACCAGTAACTGACGCTTGATCCGTGTTCGGCGACGAGGTCTTG
>NZ_ANOG01000024.1 GCF_000346295.1 Rhodopirellula maiorica SM1
GATGATCGGCAGCCTTGTCACGGTACCATTGCCGACACGTAACCATTCCAGCGCGGGCGATGGCCACGACACCTTGCAATTGCGTCTGCGACAAAGATACCAAATCGAATGCCCGGTCTTTTCCGGGATCCAGCCGGGAACTTATCTGCTTCGCATAGCGCTTCAAGCCTATAACGATCTTGACCAAGTCGAGCGATTGGTCGGTGCGTTGCGTGAGGAGTTGGGGGCGAACTAACCTTTTGGGCAAGTTCGAATACCAAGATCTTCACGCACGAATTCCACATCCAAGAATGCTTCACAGCCTTGGCGGGATTTGCTGTAGTGGATCAGGCAAAGTTATCGACGACACCGATGCCTTGAATGCCAGATTGACGCAGTTGGTCGGATAACGCGTTGATCTCTTCGTTGGTCGTGTTTTCGATGTCGCGAACGATCATGGCACTTTCGACAAGACTCGCGATCGAGCGGGCTACGGGCGTGTCGCCAAGCGGACCATCGATGACGACAAGGTCATAGTTTTCCTTCAGCGTTTGGATCAGCGTCGCAATCTCGCTTGTCGTCGCCTGGGCATGAGGCTCGCTCGGGAACAACGGAAACAACGTGACGTGATCTTCGACTGCATGCACGGCGATCTCACCGAGCGACATGCTGCCGCGGAGAGCATCAAGCCATCCATATTCCACGTCCAAGCTCAGTTCGTCGACGAGCGTCGGGGTGACAAGATCGGCATCCACCAATGCGACGCGAATGCCGGTTGCGGCAGCGGCCATGGCAACGCCGGTGGCAACTGTGCTGCGGCCTTCTTCGCGGTGGACGCTAGTGACCAATACGCAGTCGAGACCGGTTTGCACGGCACTCAGCATTTGCTCGGCTACCAATTGGAACACGTCGCCGTCGAAAAATAGCTTGGCGACGTTGCTGGGGACGTCAAACTGGTCCACTTCCCAGGCGGCCTTTAATTTTGCCGCAACGGCGGGAGCCGCTTCGGGAGTGGATTGAGGCGAGGTTTCCACGACCTCAACCGGTTCGGCCGCGGGTGTCGTGTCCACCGCGGGAGTCGCAGATGCAGACGTCGTCGGTACGGGGGCTGCCATTTCGGGAGCAACGGATGCCGTTTCGATGGTCTTCTTAGGTGGCGGCAACACGGCGGCTGTCTGAGGCTGCGGCGGGATCGCTACGGATTCGCTTTGCGTTTTTTGTTGCTGGGTCGTTCGTGCCGCTGCGGTCTTGCTCGACAACAGACGTTGCAACTCGATGATCGACGCTTCATGCGACGTCGGTTCTGTTGCGGATTGGACTTTTGCTTCGCGAGCCGGTGGTGTCTTCACGACCGGTGCGGCAGCGGCCGGCTTCTCGGCGGGGATCGTGGTACGAGTCGCCGCTTTCGCCGTCGCTGGTTTCGCCGCGTTGCTGGGTTTCGGGGACGCTGCTGGTTCAGGGGACGCTGCCGGTTTGGCTACCGCCGCCGGTTTTTCAGTGCTTGGGTCCAA
>NZ_ANOG01000025.1 GCF_000346295.1 Rhodopirellula maiorica SM1
CAGGCACGAGAGCTCTTTTTGGCAGAAGGCGAAGATCCACTCGATACTTCGCCAGCAAGGTCAGGAAAGTTGGGGAAGTGAGCAGGGATCTTCGAATCCGTCGTCCCCAAAACGATCACCATCGGCGTCTGATGCGTCGATTGGATCTGTGGATCACGATCGTCATCCCACGTCGGTATCGCTACGAGCGCATCCAGATTCGGAAAAACCTCGATTCATTGCAAAAAACACGCTTACGCGATTAGTCACGTTGCTACTTGCCGCATGCGTGTTGGTTGCCGTGGGGCTGCAATTCTATAGCAGTCGACAATCACAAACCCAACTTGCCCAACAAAGTGCCGCGACCGGCGATTCGCTTCGTCATCCCCACAGTGGAGAAAGCGAAATCGACCAATGGGTGGCGCTATTGCGGAAAGCCGTTGATGTCCATTGGATCGATGCGGATTCGGCGCCTCACCTTGGCGAACCGATGCCGCCGCGACGCATTCAGTTCGAAAGTGGATTGATTGAAATCCAAACCACCAGCGGTGCGTTGATGGTTCTCGAGGGCCCTGCCGACTTGGAAATCATCAGCGACATGGAAGTCCGATGCCGGCAAGGACGGTTTCGAGTGGATGTTCCACCGCCGGCGGAGGGTTTCCTTGTCCATGCACCGTTTGTCAAAGTGGTTGATCGCGGCACCGCGTTCGCCATGAATATCAATCCAAACGAAGAAACCGAAGTTCATGTGATCGACGGCATGGTCGAACTTGTGTCGCCAACGGATACCGATTCGATGCGTGAATTGCGAAAAGGCAGTTCGGTCAGCGTCGCCTCGGTGGGGGCGTACCGGGATATTCCATCGCAGTCGAACTCGTTTCCTACAGAATCGCAAATCCGTTCACGGACTCGTAACGCAAATGTGGTGCAGAAACTCGCATGGCAACGACGCCGTGACGCTTTGACAGAGCATCCGGACTGCTTGGTCTATTTCGATTTTAGCAGGTCGGAAAAAGGGGAAACGGTTCTCACCAATCATGCGATCCATTCGGAAAATGTTGCCGACGGAACCATCATCGGTTGCAACCGAACTCAGGGACGATGGCCGGGAAAGGAAGCGTTTGAATTCAAGAACATGTCGGATCGAATTCGGTTCTCGCTTCCTGGTATCCACACGACACTCACTTGCATCACCTCGGTGCGGTTGGACGCGTTGGATACATCGATCAGTTCGTTGCTGACGTCCAATGGTGATTTAGTCGGCGATTTTCAGTGGTGGATTGCACCGGAATCCGCCGACTCGGCGCGTCTGTCTTTCGAACGGCGCGAACATTCGCTACGCAGTGAAGTGCAAGCTTACCCTAGTTCACCGGTTTTCCGCCGATCGCAACTCGGTACTTGGGTGCAGTTGGCATTTGTTTGGGATGGTCAACAAGGGACGGTCCGCCAATACGTTAATGGTAATCTTGTATCAAACGAACCGATTCGTTCGTTCGGGCTCGACCATGCTCGGACGTTACGGCTTGATAACGTTGAAATCGGCAACAGTTCCTTGACCGGTGGATCCTACGCTCCGGTTCGCAACTTCAATGGCCGCATGGATGAGTTTGCAATTTTCAGTTCGGCACTGAATCCGCAGGAACTTCGTGCCTACTACGACTTGGCAAACGTGTCTTGGAGCAACACGGCAGACGATAATCGCTGGAACGAACCGGCAAATTGGTTATTAGGGATTTTGCCGGCGCAGCACGACGTTGTTCGAGTCGACCGATCGGATCGTGACAAAGCGATTGTCAATGATGAAACGATCGGGAACCTAAACGCCATCCATGTTGGAACAGCAAAGGGCGAAAAAGGGGAAATGGATATCCTCGGTGGCACGATCACGGCGACGATCAATTCAAACAACTACACTCGCGTGGGGGTTGCTGGCGGTGACGGAGCCGTGAAGCAGTTTGATGGCGACGTTACTGTGAACGCCTTGCAAATTGGGCTCGATAAGGAGTCCCAAGGAAGCTATGAAATCAGTGGCGGCAAGTTGTTGTTGCTGCGTGGCGTCCAGTTGTCCACTAGCAGTTTGGAAGTGGGCAGTCACCAGGGCGCCGGATCCTTCGAGATTTCCGCAGGTTCGCTGGAATCACGCGCCGGTGTGACGATCGGTTACAGCGATGGTGTGGGAACGTTCCGTGTTCGTGGCTCCGACGCTTCGAAGATCCGTATCGGATCGTTTAGTAGTTTCGATGGATTTTGGGTTCAAAATACCGGCAGCACTCTAGCGGCGTTGATCGACGATCGAGGACTTAGCACGATTTTTATCGACGAAGTTGGCAACGATGGTGGTGGCGATGTGACGTTTGCCGACGGAGCATTATTAGATGTTGGTTTCGTTGACGATCCCCAGGTTGGTTCATGGGACGTCATGAAGTGGGACGGAAAACTTAACGACCATGGATTAAGATTTGCCGAGGCGGTGGATCAAAGTGTATGGAGTTTTCAGTTCATCGATACCGATTCCTCGGGCGAACCGGATACGCTTCGCGTGACTGCGGCAAAATGAAAATCATCCGTGTGGCTATTCGATAGCGTTGGCCACCAAAGAAATCCTGTTGGATTAGCGTTCTGGCGTATCGCTGTCTGCAATATCCGAGCCTATCTCTCCTCTCTTAAAACATTCTCGAGTGCACTTCATGCGTTTAGTACGTCATCTTCTTGTTCTTCTAGTTTTTGGGACTTTGATTCCGATTGCGTTCGCCGAAGAGGTCAGTTCGAAAGCACCACCGCTTTCGCCTGCGGATTCGATCGCAACGATGAAAATCCAACCGGGATACGACTTGGTCCCCGTTTTGGTGGAACCTGATATCGAGGAACCCGTGGCGGCGGTGTGGGATGGGAACGGTCGCATGTATGTGATCGAGATGCGAACCTACATGCAGGACATCGATGGTAAGAACCAATTGAAACCCACCAGTCGTGTGTCGCGGCACGAGGACACCGATGATGACGGGATCTACGACAAACACACGGTGTTCGCGGACAATCTGTCATTACCACGAATGGTGTTGCCGCTGTTGGATCGTGTCATTATTTGTGAAACCAACTCGCTCGACTTGAAAAGTTATCAAGACACCGACGACGACGGCGTCGCCGATCGAATCGAAATGTGGTGCGAGCGAGGACGAGTAGGCAATAATCTAGAGCATCAAACCAGCGGGTTGATTTGGAATATTGATAATTGGATCTACGCCACCTACACCCATGAACGGATCCGATTTACTGATGGAAAAGTGATTCGTGAACCGTTGCCGCATGGATCGGGGCAATGGGGATTAACTCACGATGACGAGGGCCGCATTTTCTATTCCACGGCTGGTGGCGAAAATCCCGCGATGGATTTTCAGCGACCGATTGTCTACGGGAAACTATCGCTCCGCGGTGAGCAAGCGGCAGGCTTTCGCGAAGTCTTTCCCATCGACAACGTGCCCGATGTCCAGGGTGGACCGAAACGGCTTCGTGACGACAACACGTTGACAGTCTTTTCGGCCTGTTGCGGCCAATCGGTTTATCGTGGTGACCGAATGCCTGCGGATTTCCAGGGCGATTTGTTGATTCCCGAGCCGGTGGGGCGATTGATTCGTCGTGCGAAGGTCACGAACGATCAAGGTCGAGTGGTCGTCTCGAACGCCTATGATCGCAGCGAGTTCATTGCCGCGACCGATCCCAATTTCCGTCCCGTTAACAGTGCGACGGGGCCCGATGGTTGTCTGTATATCGTCGATATGTATCGAGGCATCATCCAAGAAGGAAACTGGGTTCGCAAGGGATCGTATTTGCGCGAAGTCGTCAGGGAATACGAACTGGAAAAAAATATTGGCCGTGGACGTATCTATCGCATCGATCATCAAACCACCACGCGTGGTCCGCAGCCAAGAATGCTTGACGAGACTCCTGCGGAACTGGTTTCGCACCTCTCGCATCCCAACGGTTGGTGGCGCAGCGAAGCTCAGAAGTTAATCGTGTTGCACGGCGACCGTAGCGTCGTGCCCACGCTGGAAACGATGGCAACAACTCACGAGAACCCGTTGGCAAGGCTGCATGCGATGTGGACACTCGAAGGGCTCGACGCGGTCACAGCGGCGTTGCTGATCGACGCGTTGGCGGACGCGGATTGGCGAGTCCGTAGTGCGGCGCTGAGAATCGCGGAGCCTCAGATGGCAGCGGATCGTTCTCTCGACATGGCGATCAAAGAATTGATGGATGATGAAAATCCCAATGTTTTGATTCAAATGATGCTTTCGATCGGTCACGGGCGACATCCCCAAGCCGCAGCGTGGACTGAACAGATCGTGGCAGCCCACAAAGAGAACTCGGCGATCAGCGAATTGCATAGCCAGATCGTTGCCAATCGTGAAGCGGCGTTGGCGGAACAAAGGAAACTCGAGGAACTGCGCCGACACAACAAGATGCTCGCGGAATCGGTCGAGCGTGGGGCAATCACCTACAAGACACTCTGCACGGAGTGCCATGGCGCCGATGGAACCGGTCAACGCTCGCCCGACAATCACGATCTTGTCTTGGCTCCACCGCTTGCTGGTTCAGCCCGTGTGTTGGGGCACAAAGAACGGCTGACGCGAATTTTGCTGCATGGCTTGGTCGGTCCCGTTGACGAAACAACCTATGCGGCTGGTTTAATGTTGCCGATGGTGGCACATGATGATCGCTGGATTGCCGACGTGGCTAACTTTGTTCGCAATCAGTGGGGAAATAATGGTTCGCTGGTCGAGCAAGCGGATGTGGCGCGAATTCGCGATGATTCGTCCGGTCGCATCGGGCCGTGGACGCTTGCCGAATTAAACTATTTCGACCCGGCGGAACTTGATCGGGATCAATGGACGTTGACAGCCAGTCACAACGCGAAGCATGTATCGGCGGCGATCGATGGAAATGAAAAAACGCGGTGGGACACGGCGACCTACCAGAAACCGGGAATGTGGTTCGCAGTCGAATTCCCAAAACCGATTCGTTTGATGTCGCTGACTTTGGATACCCAACACTCGCGAGCAGATTATCCTCGGCAATTTGTGATTCATGTTTCGGCCGACGGCAAGGATTGGGGCGACCCGGTTGCCGACGGGGTGGGCGACGATCCGGTCACCTTGATCGAATTGGACTGTCCCGAACCAGTAAAACACGTCCGCATCACGCAAACGGGCAAGGCACGAAAAAACTATTGGTCGATTCACGAGTTGGCAATTAAAGGGATGTCGGCCGACGCCAAGCCGACCGAATCGCTGGCGCAAACGCTTGCCGACGCGGATCCTGAGCAGCTCGCCGCCGAGGCCAGAGAGCATGGCGATCCAAAACTGGGAGCCACGTTGTTTTACAACGCCGCATTGTCGTGCGCGAATTGTCACGACCCTGCCAATGGCCCGCAGTTGGCGCCTGATCTCGCTTCGCGGCGGGATGGCGTGACCGATCGTTTTCTTGTCGAATCCGTACTCGATCCGTCCAAAGACATTCGCAAGGATTATTCGCAGTTGATGGTGTTGACCGTCGATGGAGTGAGCTTGATGGGATTCGTGCAGAGCGAGAGCGACGAAACGCTTGTATTGCGTGATCCCGCGAGCGGCAAACTGATTGAGATTGCTCAAGACGACATCGAGTTTTCCAAACCATCGACCATTTCAGCGATGCCAGCAGGACTGGTCAATCCTTTAGCAAGCAAGCAACAATTTCTTGATCTGGTCCGGTTTCTGATGGAGATCAATGGTGGCGGCGCAGAGCCGTTACAAACGTTGACCAAAGGGGTTCGTCCGGCGAAGGGGAATGCGACGGCACACTAAGACGAATTCGCTGAACCCGATTCAGCTCGGCCGTGGATCACGCTCGCGCTCGAACCGGTGTCAGCGACCGCGACGTTGCCATTCTGGTTTCCCGATGCCGTGCATTCGGCCTTGCTCGTCTTCTTGAGCGGTGACGCCTAGCACGATATCAAAATCCACGGCCAACTCGCCAATCGTTGAATCCACAAGTGGTTTGAAGTCACCGAGGACCGTTTGGCGAGATGTTGGATCGATGCGGCGAAGGATGCCGTCGCGTTTGTTCTCGGGATGTCCTTTGACGTACAGCTGCGTCGTCAAGATGCGGTGGCCGCTTTTGCTGACACCAAAGTGAATGTGCGGCGTTCGCCCTGGATACGGCACCGGTTTGATCGTGCGGAAGTAATACTGTCCTTTGGAATCGGTCAAGAAACGACCATAGCCCTGAAAGTTCTTGTCTTGATTGACGCGGTTGGTCGTATCGTTCGTATTGATGTACACCGCGTTGTTATCGACTTGCCAAATTTCGACAAAGGCGTTGCGAACGGGATTGCCTTTGGCGTCGAGCACACGTCCGGTCAAATGAGTGATCTCGCCAACCGCGGGCGTGATCGAATCATTGATCACCAACAGGTCGTTGTCGGTATCGAGCGGCATTTTGTTTGGATAAAACGGTCCTTCGGTCTGGGCCGGCGTCTCGATCAGGTCGGCGAAAACGTTGGAAGTCGACAGCGTGGTCGCAGCCAACGCGATTCCGCTTTGCAGCATCGCACGTCGACCCATCACGTTACGAGCGATGCCGCGGGGAGTATTGAAGGGATGGCGGATCATGGTATTTTCTCGACCTGCGTTTGTGTGCGGGAATGGATCGGAAGGGCGTCCTTCGTGCTCGATCCTAGCGTTTGTATTCTATCCTGATCCAACCTGCCGCGTGGTCATCTGTTTCGCGTGGATTCAAGCGAAATTTTAGTAAAGCTAGACATCTCACGCCGTATTCTGCTTACCCCTGACGTCGTCTTCGGCCCACCTCCTTGAGCGTCGCAAGATCTTCGGGGTGAATCGATCCGTCAGGCAGCGGTCCCGTATTGAGCAGCAGATTTGCATTCATTGATTTCGCGGTGGCCAACATTTCCATCACTTGATCGGCGGTTTTATGCTTGCCATCGTCCGTTTTCATGTAGCCCCATCCATGCGGCTGCAACGTGTCGCAGATTTCGAGCGGAACATCCGATTCGCCTTTCCAGTGACGTTCGGGGGCCTTGAAATCTTCGGTTCCGAGCAGCCCTTGTTTGTACGACACCAACACCTGCGGCTGCATACTGTGAATGTGATCGTACAGTTGTTGCGTCTTAAATTCGTGCATCTTTTTTTTGCGAGATGCGGGGGTCGCAAAACCATCAAGCCAAATACCGGCGATCGGCCCATAGTGGGTCAACAGTTCGGTGATTTGGTTCTTCATGAACTCGACGTAGATCTGTAAGTCGTGTTCCTTGCCGCTGGCATAAAACGATTCAGGCGGATTGTACTTGGGCCGCGCCGATCCGCCCCAGCCCCAATTGTTCGGCGCGTGCGGATGTCGCCAATCGCGGCCGTGAGAATAATAGAGGAAAAAGCCAAGTCCCTTGTTTTGGCACTGCTCGGCGACCTCCGCGACCAAGTCTCGCTTTGCGGGCGTGTTCGTGCTCTTGAAATCGGTGTACTTCGAGTCGAACAGACAGAAACTGTCATGGTGCCGCGTGGTCAAATTGATGTACTTCATACCGGCATCCAAAGCCATGTCGGTGATGAAGTCCGCATCAAAATTTTCAGCGGTAAAACGACTTGCTAGTTTTTCATACTCTTTGACGCGGATCTTCTCTTTGATCATCACCCATTCGTGGCGTCCCAACAACGAATAAAGACCGTAGTGGATGAACAAACCGAACTCTGCTTGGCGAAACCACTGTAACGCCGCCCCCCGAGGGTCAACCGCGTACTGTTCCGCCACGTCCTGCAAATACGTTGGGACGGAGACATCCGCATCAAGCGCCGCCGTATCGTCAGCAACGACAGCCGAGGAGGTGGCGAGTGCGGCACCCGCAAGGCCTGATGTAATAAAATTGCGGCGTGAAATCATGTGGTTTTTCTCTGACAGTACTCTAAAGGTTGTGGGAACGGGGCAGTCGATTCGAGTTTCTACTTTTCGTTTCGCGTTAGACGATCGATCAAATAGGCGTGGACCGTGTGATGTTTTGCATCGGGGGCGCCGGGGTAATACAGCTCGCTTTCGACGTTCTTGGATTGAAGGTGCTCGTGCAGCTTTAGTCCAAAGTTGGATGTGTGCGTAGGGTCGCCTTGTTTCTTCCCGATCGCAGGTGTATTGCTGTAAAACAAATAGGTCGCAGGATCGTCGCTCGATACCAATGCATAGGGAGAATACTCGGCGATCCAATCGGCAATGGCATCACGTTGGGCAAGGAAGGCATCGAAATCCAATTGGAATTCTTTCGGCCCCGGTTTGAAGATTCCAAAGGCGTGGCTGCCGTAATTACTATTGGGCGTCCATTGTTTCATCTGAACCGGATCCAATGTCGTCTGCGGTCGTATCGTCGCCGTACAGAACAAGCGAGTGGATTGACGGGCCACCGGATCCTCGCTATCGAGGTCCGCCATGTCATCGTGGAAGGCAAGCCACAGACTGGTGCAACCGCCTGCGGAACCGCCACTGGCCGCGATCCGCTGCGGGTCGAAATTCCATTGGGCCGCGTGGGTGCGAACAAATTGTAACGCCCGTGCTGCGTCCTGCAGCGGAGCTTTGACGGGCGGTTTGATGTCTGCCGCAACCGCGTCTTGGATATAGCGATATTGGATCGACACCACCGAGATTTTGTGTTCGAGCAGGATCGACAACATGTTCAACAAATTCTTGTCTTGCGGATCACCTCCACGCCACCCACCCCCATGGATATAGAAAAGCAACGGAGTGGGCGAATCCGACTCTGCTTGCCAAAAATAGAGGAATTGCTTGGGATGCTGTCCGTAAGGCACTTTTGACAACGTCGGTTCCGGTGCCTTCGGGGCTGATTGAGCTTGCGCCACCGCATTGCACCCAATCACCAATGCTGTTACCGCAACAAGCAAGCGAATTTGGTAAATCATTATTCGAGGTCTCAAGTGAAAGTGTGCGGAAGGTATCCGAGCGGGAATCGTTTTGCGCGTATCGAACCGTAGGCAAATTGACGGAACTGTCAATCATTTAGACTAGCTAGATTGGCGGCGTTGTCATTAGCTAATTACGACGGGACATTGATAGATTGCGTCATGCGTACTTCGGATGCCCAATTCGCCACAGCCTAAGCAGTGCGACGCGAGCGGGCAGTCAGGCACGCGGGCAGCCAGGCAGCCAACGAATGGGCGTTTCTTGATATTTTGCCGGATTGGCCGCGCAATAGCCCTTACCGATGCTCTGCACTATCCTGGGATCACGTGAGAAGCGTTTGGTAGGTGCAGCAAATTGTGGTGGTGATGTATCCGGCTCGAAGACATTTATTGACTTTCGCGACGCTTGGCGTAATTGCGTTGTTGGTGGGATGGTGGTTCACCGTGGCGCTGTCCAGTGGACCATTGGATTCCTCGGCTTCGCCTCTGAAGCGGCTGTCGCTTTCCGCGCTTGAGCAACGCATGACCGCGCTCGACCGACAACTTAAGTTTCTCGCTCAGCCGAGCATGCGGACGGGAGTGGGGGCGGTGGGATACCGTTCGATCGCGAAACACGATGATCATCAGGGAGAGTGGATTCAGATTGATTGGCAGCAAGACGTGACCATCAATCAAATCGTGCTGGTTCCGACAATTTGGCGTGATACGGTCAACGGTTTTCGCGCCGATGGATTCCCGGCCGAGTTTCGCATCTTGGTGGGGACTGCGGGCGAGTCCAAAGGCAAGGTCGTGGCCAGCTACGGGGCTGCGGATTCGATTCTACCCCGCGTTGCTCCGTTGGTCGTCTCGTTCCCGGCGACCGAGGCAAGTTGGATGCGACTCGAGGCGACTCGGCTTTCACCTCGCGGGTGGGACGGAATGTACATTTTGCAGCTATCGGAGATCATGGTTTTTAGCGGTCAAGAAAATGTGGCATTGAGACAATCGGTCGATGTGTCGTCCGAGGAACAACGTGATCCTCGTTCTGCCCGTCACAAACAGCATTTGGTTGACGGATTTGTCCCCTATTTGATGGACGCCTACGAAGGGAAACAAAGTTTGGCTTTTGTCAGCGAGATTGGGGTTGGCGATTCACCCGAAATTGTGATTGACCTCGATCAGCCTGTGCCGCTCAGCCGCATTCATATGCATTCAACTGATCTAAGTGATACGGTGCCGCAGAGCGTTCCCGAAGATTTTGGCATACCGCGTTCAATGCTAATCGAGGGCTCGAGGGAGCCTGATTTTTCGGACGCGGTTCAGCTCTGCGAATACCACATGGAATCGGTCTACGAAGTTGGACCGATCATCATGCGTCGGTTTCCTGAATCCACATGTCGTTATGTTCGGTTGATCGTGCAGGACCCTTATGTCTACTCGGGTGGCGGCAAAACGGGATCCCGAATCGGTTTCGCAGAGATTGAGCTATTTGCAAACGGACAAAACGTTTCGGTGGGAAAGACGGTTCGGGCGAATTTCAATGCGGATAGCCCTACGCGAAAGGTATCCGCGTTGACCGATGGCAATAATCTGTTCGGTGAAATCTTGCCGATCCGGCGGTGGATGAACGAGTTGGCCAAACGGCACGATCTCGAGTCGGAGCGTCCGTTACTGCGAGCGGAATTGAATGAGCGATACCAGATCCAAAAGACGAATTTGAATCGCTTGGCTTGGTTGGCGGGACTGCTCGGGTTTATCGCGGTTTGTACGATCTTGGTCGAGCGTATCGTTCGCCAACGTGTGATCTATCAAACGCGGCAGCGGATTGCCGCTGACCTGCATGACGAATTGGGGGCGAATCTGCACGCCATCGGACTGCTTGGTGATCTCGCCCAAACGACCACGGATTCACCCGATCAACTAAAATCACTGTTGCGACGGATTCGCGATTTGACCGAACGCAGTGGTGCCGCGACACGTTATTGTTCCAATCTGCTAGAAGCCAAAGGGTTGTTCGGAGATCTGATGGATGACATGCGTCGAACATCAACACGAATGATGGCCGATTTGGAACACGAAATCTCGTTCGAAGGTGAAGCTTTGCTACGCAAACTAAAGCCCGCGGTTCGAATTGATTTGTTCCTGTTTTATAAAGAGTGTCTGGTCAACATCCTTCGCCACTCGGGCGCCACGTTTGTGACGACCCATCTGAAGGCTGACCACCGCGAGTTGTGCTTAACGATTACCGATAATGGCAGTGGATTAGAACATTCGACCGGTGCTCGAGTGCCGCGTTCACTCCGTCGCCGAGCGCGGTTGCTCGGTGCTCAAGTCGATGCTCGAGATTTAGAAAACCATGGCACTCGAATTACGTTACGATTGCGTACTCGAAAATTTTTAAGTTGAACATGAGAGAGTCACTGTGGAAAAATTGATTCGTGTCATGTTGGTCGAAGACAACGTGGAATACCGCGAGGTGATACGGTTGGCGTTGGAGCAAGAATCCGACATTGAATTGGTCAGCCAATTTGGGACCTCCGAGATCGGATTGCGGTCGCTGCAGAATGCATCGGATTCGGAGCTTCCTGATCTGATTCTGCTCGACCTACGGCTGCCAGGAATGGACGGGCTGGAAGCACTTCCGCAGTTTCGTCAGTCAGCGCCGCAGGCGAAAATTATGATTTTGACTCAATCCAATCAACAACAAGATGTGCTGCGGGCAATCACATTGGGGGCGTCCGGCTATTTGTTGAAATCGGCGCGGCTAAGCGAAATTACCGAGGGGATTTGCATGGTGGCCCAAGGCGGAGCCTCGCTGGATAAAGGTGTGGCGATGTATTTGTTGGAATCATTGCAACAGAAACAAACCAATCGTGACGCAAAGAACTTGCTGACCGATCGAGAGTTTGAGATTCTGACATTGATGGCCGATGGATTCGTCAAAAAGGAAATCGCAGCACGCTTGAAGATTGGCTACAGCACGGTCGACACCCACGTCGCTCATATCTACGAAAAACTGCAAGTGACCAATGGACCGTCAGCAGTAAATCGAGCCCATCGCTTGGGGATTTTTTCGCAACACGATGCTGACATCGAGGGAAGCAAAGACGATGTTTAGAGTGGCTTCGTTCGCTTGGCAATCGTCTCTAGCACGTTCGGTTGTCACGCCGCGCCGGTTAGAACAGCGTAAATTTCCCCGTGCCGTCTGCGACCTCGGCACTTTATGGCATGCCCTGATTATTGCCGAGCGACCGTGACGTGGCTGACAGAATCAATCTGTTTGAAGTTGTAACTGATGATCACTGATCGCATGAATGTGCTCAAACCGTTCGGCTGCCGACGGCGATTGCAGCGATTCGTCGTAGGATGGAATCAACTGCTTCATCGTGCTGGCAGCTTGAGGTGTTTCAAGCAAATGGGGCAAGCAGTTTTGAATGACCTGCAGCATCAATGAGACGGAAACCGAGGCCCCCGGTGACGCGCCCAACAATGCGGCGATCGTGTTGTCTTTATCGGTCACGATCTCAGTGCCGTAATGAACGATGCCCGCTTCGCCGTCCTCGCGTTTGATCGCTTGGACGCGAATGCCTGCATCCATCAGTCGCCAATCGTTCGTTTTAGCCTCGGGGTAAAACGTGCGAAGCAGCTTCATCCGGCTGCCCATACTCTGAAGTCCCTGTTGGACCAAATACTTGACCAGCGGCAGATTGTAGGCACCCACTTTCAACAGCGATGCGATGTTGTCGGGACGGATCGAAAAAGGCAAATCGGTGATATGACCTTGGTCTTTAAGGAACCGGGTGGTCCAAGCGGCAAAGGGGCCGAACAGAATCGCTTTCTTGCCATCAATGACTCGGGTGTCCAAATGCGGAACCGCCATCGTCGGCGCTTCGTCTTGCGCCTGTCCATAAACCTTGGCTTGATGCTGAGCGACGATCGCCGGGTCGTCACACACCAGCCACTGGCCTCCGATCGGAAAGCCACCAAAACCTTTGCTTTCAGGAATTCCCGATTTTTGCAACAAAGACAAACTGCCACCGCCGGCACCAATGAAAACAAATTTTGCGGAGGTCTTCACCGGCTTGCCGCTGCTCAAGTCTCGGACCGAGACGTCCCATCCGCTTGAGGTGCGGCGAAGTCCATTGACACGATGGTGGGTTGCCACGCCGCAACCCGGTTGCGTCTGCATCCACTGGATTAATTTCCGCGACAGCGATCCAAAGTTGACGTCGGTGCCCGACAACATTCGTGTGGCGGCGATTGGCGTGGAATCACGTCCGTTGACCAGCAGCGGTGCCCATTGCCGAATCGTATCGCGGTCGGTTGAAAATTCCATTTCCGAAAAGAAATGATGCGACGACATCGCATCGTAACGAGCCTTCAAAAAGTCGACTTGTGCCTGCCCATGGACAAAGCTGATGTGAGGCACCGGGTTGATGAACTCATGCGGTGAGTCAATCATGCCCTCGGCAACGGCGTAGCCCCAAAATTGCCGCGATTGTTCGAACTGTTCAAAAATCGAGATCGCGTTTGATACGTCCACCGAACCATCGGGATTGCGGTTGGGCGTATAGCTCAATTCGCAAATCCCCGCATGACCTGTGCCTGCATTATTCCAGGCGTTTGAGCTTTCTTGTGCGAGATCTTCGGAGACTTCGAAAAGTTGGATCTTCAGCTCGGGACGCAACCGCTTGAGCATTGCGCCAAGATTGGCGGACATGACGCCACTGCCGATCAGAATGACATCGGGATCGTCGATATACATCAAAGTCAAAGAAAAGAAGTACAGAGAGAGAAGAGTCAAACCCGTTTGCGAGAGCTAAGAAAGGTTGCCCTCACCTTGCCGACGCAGCGGGCTCGTTTTTTAAGCCGCCTGCTAATTCAGACCGCCCGCTAATTGAGATTGAACGCCGCTTTTAATTCATCGATGACGCTATCGGGCATCGAGGCAACTTCGCCAATCGCTTTGGCGTTGATAACCGCTTCGGCCGTTGATTCGAGTACCTCCAGCCGATCGAAGGTGTCCAAGACGCTACGTCCAGTGACAATCACTCCGTCATTTTCGAGGATCGCTGCGGGCATCGATTCCGAGATATAGCCTGCGAGCTGTTTGTCGCCGCGATATTGGATGCCATAGGGCACGCGGCGGACGTCGCGAAGGAAAACGTAGCTTTCGGGAATTGTCCGCACATCAAATTGGGAATCGGTTGCACTAAATGCAGTCGCATTGACTGGATGGGCGAACACAATCGCCTGGACCGCGGGATGCTTTTCGTAAATCGCTTGATGAGCACGGGCGGCTCGGCTGGCTAACTTGCCCGCTTCGCGTTGATTTCCGCTGACCAGAACAAGGTCCTCGACGTTCAGAAGTTCTCGGTCCTTTTGGGTCGGCGTGATCAAGAATGAATCATGGTCAAGACGAGCCGAGAAACTTCCCTCGGTGCTGATCAGCAAGCGTTGACGACAACCGCGACGGACAAATTCGCACAATTGGCGACGCAGTTCTTGTTCTTTCGGAGTTGCGGGAACCGGATCATACGAGTCGAAATCGACTCCTCGTTCGGCAGCTTGCTGTAGGTGCTCGTCGTCAAGGAAGCGGACCTTGCCGAGTTGCGAAGCCTTGACCAACGTTTTGCCGGCAAATTCAAATGCTTCGAATCGCTCGAATGCGCGGGCCAGTGAATCACCACCGACCACGACACCGTGGTTTTCCAAGATCACACTGTCGCACCCTTTCGCGAACGTCGCGGCAATGTTCGCCCCGAGTTGCTCGCTACCGGGACAGGCATAGGGAGCAAAACCGAGTTGGCCACAAACCGAATGGGCTTGGTGGAACAACCGAGTGTTCGGCGTTTGGCGACAGATACTGAATGCGACCAACGCCACCGGATGGGCGTGGACGATCGCACGAATGTCGGGTCTTGCTTCGTAGATCGCTTTATGAAATGGGAACTCCGAGGACGGCGGATGCAGTCCATCGACGGTTCCGTCGGCTTTGACACAAACGATGTCTTTTCGAGTCAGGTTGCCCTTGTCGACGCGAGCGGGTGAGATCCAGATGTCGCCCGCTTCATCACGGATCGAAAGATTACCACCCGAAGTCGTTGTCATACGATAACGATAGATACGATCCATCGTTTGCATGATCTCATCGCGAGGGTGAATCAAATGGCGTTTCGCAGTCATGGGAACTGTCTTTTGAGAATGAAATGTATGTAGCACAGGCTGCCAGCCTGTAAGTGAAGCCCCCTCGCCGTGCCGCTACTAACATCGACGGCGTTAACCGCAAGCCGCCGGGGGCGTGCATCGGACCCTGGGCGTTTAAAACAACGGCCAGAATACACCAGCGGCGAAAAATTCTCGGCCGCGAAAAATACCCGGCCGCTTACGCGTCGCGGCTCAGGCACTCGTTGGCACTTACAGCGGGCGGACGACCGAGGTGCTGCGGTAGTAATCCATCAAGGTTTCGGCCGACAATACTCCGCCACCTAGCCCACTTTTGTTCACCCCACCATAGGGAACGCCTTGGGCGAACACGTTGTGTGCGTTAATCCAGCTGTTGCCGGCAACCATTGACTCGGCGACGCGTGCGGCACGCTCCTTGTCGTTGGTCCATACACTGTTGGCCAACCCATACTGGGTGTCGTTAACCAAAGCGATCGCCTCTTCTTCGTTTTCGAAGACGCCCAGATAGGCCACCGGGCCGAAGATTTCTTCGCGAGCGGCGACGTTGTCCATTGAACCAGCCAACAGTGCGGGCTCGATATAGTTGCCGGCATAGCCATCGACAGATGCCTCGCCGCCCCCGCACAGGCATTTCGCTCCTTGAGCTTGCCCTTTTTCCAAATAACCGAGGACGCGTTCACGCTGTTTAGGATTGACGACCGGCCCCATCTCGCTTGACGGATCCAACGGATGGCCGACGCGAACGTTCTTCATCAGTTCGACACAACGCTCGGCGAACTCGTCATAGATATTGCGATGGACCAACCAACGGGTGGCATCACAGCAAACTTGTCCTGAATGGAAGGTGATGGCGCCAACCAGTTTTGCAGCGGTTTCAGCGACATCGACGTCATCGAACACGACTGCCGCTCCCTTTCCACCAAGTTCTAATTTGACCGGTACCAAGTTGCGTCCGCACGTTTCGCCCACCAATTGGCCGACTTCGGGAGATCCCGTGAACGACATTCGCTTGATTTTTGGGTTGGCGGTCAATGCCGCGCCCGCAGTGGCACCCCGTCCGGTAACCACGTTGATCACCCCGTCGGGCACTCCCGCTTTCTTGGCTAATTGGGCGAGATACAGCGCTGACATCGACGTGTCTTCGGCCGGTTTGATGATGACGGTATTGCCAGCGGCAAGTGCGGGCGAGATCCCCCAACCGATCAGCAAGAATGGAAAATTCCAAGGGAAGATGAACGCACAGGCGCCCCAAGGTTGTTTGTAGGTCCAAGCATCGTAACCCTCGACGTCCAATTTCGTGCGGGTTTCGACTTGGCCGGCAAGTTTGACAAAGTACCGCAGTGTGTCGACAAAGTTTTGCACGTCGCCTTGAGCCTGGGCTTCGATTTTTCCTGCATCCAGCGCTTCGATTTGCGCGATGATGGGTTTGTGTTCCTCGACGGCGTCGGCCAAACGCAATAGGATCGCACTGCGGTCGTCGTGCGATAGTGCGGACCAGGCTGGAAATGCTTCGCCAGCGATTTCGACGGCCCGGTCAATTTCGGCGGCGTCAAGATCATGGATGTTCGCGAGATGTTCGCCCGAACCGGGGTCCAAGGTTGCCACAACCTTACCCGATGCGGCAGGAAAATCTTTACCGCCGACAAAACTGGGTAGATCTCCGCGACTGAGAAACTCTGCGACTTCGGGAAGCAGATTGCTGGTTGAAACGTTCATGACATACCTTTGGTTGAGTGCAACAATTAATTTCGTTCGGGGGGCGACTCGAGCGATTCGGGAGCGTTAACCATCGTACCGTTATTTTCCGCCGCGTACCAATTCGGTGAAACGCTGTCGTGTCTGCTCCCACAGTTCCGAGGACTCGGGTTCATAGGTGGCAATCGAGAACGAATCGCGGACCACGCGGCGGAGTTCGCTTAGCGATTCCAAATCACCCATGGCCATCGCTTGGATTAACACATTCCCGATAGCCGTAGCCTCGACAGGGCCAGCATACACTGTACGCCCGGTGGCGTTGGCCGCCAATTGGTTTAGCAGCGTGCTTTGGCTGCCACCGCCGACAATGTGCAGTTTTGAAATTTGCCGGCCCGTTAGTCGCTGCACCGTGTCGAGTGTTCGTCCGTACAATAACGCTAAGCTCTCGAGGATACAGCGAGCGTATTGCCCTGGGGTTTCGGGAATCGGTTGATTTGTTTCTTGGCAATACGAATCGATCGCCGTCGGCATGTCCGCCGGACTCATAAATCGTGGGTCGTCCGGATTGATCAGCGATCGAAACGGTTCGGCTTGTTCGGCAAGCTGGTTGATTTCAGCGTAGTCGAGCGTTTGACCTTGTCGCGACCAGCTTCGTCGCGATTCTTGTAATAACCACAGCCCGACGATGTTTTTTAGAAAACGGGTGGTGCCGTTGAGTCCAGCTTCATTCGTGAAATTTTCCGCAAGGACGTCATTATTGATCCGAGGGTCTGGCAGTTCGACTCCGATCAGCGACCAAGTTCCCGAACTCAGATAGGCCCAATCGTCTCCCTCGGCCGGGACGGCTGCGACGGCCGCCCCCGTATCGTGCGAACAAGTCGCGATCACTTCGACAGCCGGCAAGCCCGTCTCGTCACATAGCTCCGAAAGCAAGGGACCAAGCCGAGTGCCCGAGGCGACAATCGGTGGAAAGATCTTCTCGGGTAACGCAAATTGTCGGATGAGTTCGGCGGACCACTGTCCCGTGGTCGGATTGTACAGCTGCGTGGTGCTGGCGAGGCTCACTTCGGCACGGCCGACGCCACAAAACAAAAAGTTCAAGTAGTCGGCAATGTTGAGAAACTGGTCCGCGATCTGTAGCAGATCAGAGTTTTCTTTCACATCGGCAATCAGATGATACAGCGTGTTGATCGCCATAAACTGGATGCCGGTTTCAGCAAAGATTGTCTCGCGGCCCGGATTCTCTAACGCAGCTGCATAGGTTGGCTCGGTACGCGCGTCGCGGTATTGATAGGGCAACCCCAGCATGGGTTGACGATCATTCAGCAACACATAATCGACGCCCCACGAATCCACACTCATCCCGGACGCCGCCACGCCTCGATCGGCCACCATTCGCAAACCTTGTTTCAGTTCGTCAAAGATCCGAATGATGTTCCAACGCAGCGAATTTTGGATCTTCGTCGCGCCGTTGGCAAAGCGATGAATTTCTTCGAGTGTTAAGCGTCCGTCGCGGAGCGTCCCCAAGATGACACGACCACTCTCGGCGCCCAAGTCGCAAGCGATGTAATGTTTTTCCATTATAGTTTCAGTGCACGTTGGCGATAATGTTCGTCGATGCGGTTAGCGATCCGATCCACGTCGTCGGATTCCAAGAACGTCGGCCCCCCAAGAGCCGCGGCGCCGACAAAAATCTCTGCTGATTTATGAGCCATCAACATGGCGGCTTTGACCGCGCCCGGCGTTTTCCCAAGCGTGATCAGCCCATGATTCTGTAGCAGGATCACGCGGGGCGGCACGCCAAATTCGTCGATGAATTGTTGGGTCTTTTCGCGAATGACCTGCGATAGCTTCAGTCCCGGATCCGTGTACGGTACCAGCACCGATTGCGGGCCACAGCAAACGATTTCGTCTGGGAATAGCTTGCGGGTGGCAAATTGCTCTGCCAATGGTGAACACAAGATCTGGTTTACGCTGACACTGTGAGTGTGCCCCACGTATTCGATTCCCGGCAATGACAGCAGGTAGGCATGAAACAGTGTTTCCACCGAGGGTTTTTTTGACTTGCTGTCAACACGACAAGCAAACAGTTGGTCCTCGATCTGTTGATCGCTCAAGTCGTGGTTGTCGAGCATTTGCAGCAGCGGAGCAAAATGACAGGCAACGAGATCGTCTTCACTGAGCGTTTCCAGACAACTGCCACTGGCTTTGACGAAAAACGTCTCGTCATCGATCTTGGCAGACGTGTTGCCTTCGCCAAGGATCGCGAGTTGTCGACGCTCGTCGCCGAGGAACTGCGAAAGCGAAATCAGTTCTTGTAAGGTTGCGTTTGCGTTCATTTGATTTGCTTTTGTAGGAAGCTTAGCTCGATCGGTTCAGCGAAAGACGCTGAGAGTCTTGGTCATTGGCCGGATTGGATGTTCGTGCGATTCTCTCTCTCTCTGGATTCGTGAGCCGAAGACACCTCGGCGGCCAACGGCTCACTTCTAAGAATTGCATCCGTGTTTATCGTCGCCCGTACAGTGGACCGAACGTTTCACATGCACGGAAATCGGCAGCTTCGCGATTCTCGGTGCCAAAGGCGTTCCAAGTGCTCGGACGGAAAATACGATCTTCGGCCACGTTGTGCATGTAAACGGGGATCCGCAATTGCGATGCGAGTGTGATGAACAAATGCCCCACATGCCCCGCGGTCAAGACGCAGTGGTTCGCACCCCAGTGGTTCATGACTTCGTACGTCGATGTGAACGCCCCGCGTCCCGTAATCGTCGGTGCGAACCAAGTCGTCGGCCATGTTGGGTTGGTGCGTTGGTCCAAAACATCGTGCACGTCGTCGGGAAGATCGACGGTATAACCTTCGGCGATTTGCAACGCAGGACCAAGTCCCGCGATCAAGTTAATACGCGTCATGGTCGATGGCATACCGCCGCGAGTACGGTAACGTGTACTCATCCCGCCGCCAGGGAAATACTCGGTGATCGACGGGTGCCACGTCGTCGCTTGCAAACACTTTTGCACTTCGTCGTCCGTGATCTCCCAGAACGGCTTCATCGTCGGTTGACCATTTTCTTCCTGTTGACCGGTGCCATCCAATGTCGCGGGGCCCGAGTTGATCAGGTGCAACAGGCCGTCTTTGGCGTGCCCGTCCAAACGGTAACCGTCACACGCACCGGCAACCGCGTCTGGACTCCAATAGGTCCGCAAATCCGCAAAGATCTGTGCGGTGTTTGTCAACAGATGGCCGAACAACATCGTCGCACCGTTTAGTGCGTCGTTCTCGGTGGCGACAATGTAGGGAGCTCGTTTGCCATTCCAATCGAAGGACGTATTCAAAATGGCTTCGAGAAAGTCACCATTGGGAAAGTGGTCGGTCCATTGACGTTGACCCTGGAAACCGGACGCGATCGCTTGATGCCCCATCGCTTGTTCGCCAAGTCCCATCTCGGCCAGACGCGGGTTTCCAACCATCAAATCGCGGGCGATCAACGCCATCTTCACGCTATCGGACCATTCACTGTCCAACTGCTCACGGCTGCGGACTTGGTCTTCTGCGTTGTAATCTTTGCCTTCGGGACAATTTTCTTTGACCCATGCCAGCGCTCGTTCGTACTCTTGTGGATCATATTGTTCCTTCTGCATCCGGCCGACAAACTCGCTCATGTCGATCGCTTCGACCCGCATGCCCAGCCACTTTTCCCAGAAACCTTGGTCGACCACCGAGCCCGCGATGCCCATCGAGGTGCCGCCCATCGACAAGTACGCTTTGCCTCGCATCAGTGCGACAGCCAACCCACAGCGAGCAAAGCTTAGCAATTTATGCTGCACATCATCCGGGATCACCGAATCGCCGGCGTCCTGAACATCGCGGCCGTAGATGCCAAACGTGGGCAAGCCCTTTTGTGAGTGACCCGCCAAAACGGCGGCCAAGTACACCGCGCCTGGACGCTCGGTTCCATTGAATCCCCACACCGCTTTGGGACGCAGAGGATCCATGTCCATCGTCTCGGATCCGTAACACCAGCATGGGGTCACGGTCAGCGACACACCCACGTTTTCGCGGCGAAACAATTCTTCGGTCGCGGTCGCCTCGGCGATACCGCCGATACATGGATTCGCGACCACGCACTGCACAGGATCCCCGTTGGGATAACGAACGTTTTCGGTCAACAGCGTTTTGACGCGTTGTGCCAAGGCTTGTGTTTGCTCTTCGAGCGATTCACGCACTCCCCCCAATCGTCCATCGATCGTGGGACGAATACCAATTTTAGGTAACTCGCCTTGCCAAACGGTATTGATGTCCGCCATCGAAAAATCCTTTGTGTTGACACTCAGAGGTGTATGGTTTTGAAGAGGGGTGCGAAGATGACCCGGCAATGTTTCCGGGGATAAAATTCACAGCGATCGGTCAGTTCACTCAGCGTACTGAGATTGGCTTGATTATCATTCGGTTAGCTCGAGTGGTGCAGTGCACCTCCATTTTCGGGCGGCGAAAATCGCGAAGAGGTACACTATCGGCAATTAAATCGTCGAAGGTTTCTGCGAGGTTCGCTGCGGCACTACGCGAATGTCACGCTGCGACAGGAATTGGATAGTCGTTCACCGTGAGCGATTCGAGGCAGAATGCACTGCCGACCGAAGCCGTGCATCCATGATTCTAAAGCTAATAATACCGGCGATCAATCTTGCTACAATAATGATACGCGACAGATTAGTAATGTTTTGCGTCACTCCTGGAGCATGAATCTACTCTTATGAAGCAGAAATTACGCCCTCAAATCGCTCTCCTCGTCGAGGCGTCTCGCGCTTACGGACGGGAATTGCTTCGCGGAGTTTCCCATTTCGCTCGAACGCAAGTTAATTGGTCGCTACTGCACGAAGAGATGTTGCTTGATTCGGCGATGCCGGACTGGATGACCAACGCACGGATCGATGGCGTGATTGCTCGAGTGGATACTCACACGATCGAGCCGCTGCGAAAATTGAATGTGCCCATGGTCGATGTTCGCTGCAATCGAAAATTTGTGGGGGTTCCCCAAGTCGAAACCGACAACCGGCGCGTTGCCGAATTGGCGCTCGAACATCTTTGGAACCGAGGCTTTCGCCGCTTTGCATTTTGTGGATTTCGGTTTGCGTCGTATTCCGAAACGCGACTGGACTATTTTCGCGATCTTGTCACCCAGGCAGGGTGCCCGTTCGAGTTCTATCAATCCGAAGGCAAACCAGGCACTCCGCTGATGGGGCTCGAGCGAGCCGATGTCCGAGATATGGAGCGGATGGCGGAATGGCTTCGCACGCTGCAGCGCCCCACAGGGTTGTTCGTTTGCAACGACATTCGAGGACAGCAGGTGCTCAATGCATGTCGGAAAGCGGATATCGCCGTTCCTGATGATATTGGTGTGATCGGCGTTGATGATGATGACGCGATTTGTTTGATGTGCGATCCACCGCTGACGAGCGTTCGGCCGGATGCATCGCGAGTCGGTTATCGTGCTGCAGAACTGTTGCACGAGATGCTGAACGGTTTACGACCCGAGGCCGAAATCGAGTTCATTCCGCCGACTTCGGTTTCGCAGCGGTTGTCGACCGAAGTGGTTGCCGTCGATGACATCGAGCTGGCAAAAGTGTGCCGATTCATTCGGCTGCACGCTTGCGACGGGATCAACGTCAATGATGTCACGCGGTCGACATCGCTATCACGGCGACAATTGGAACGTCGCTTTCGCGAGGTGCTGGGGCGTACCCCTCACGAGCAAATTATGGCAACTCAGATTGAGCGGACCAAACAATTGCTGCGCGAAACCGATATGACACTCGAGCAACTCGCGCCCAAAGCGGGCTACAGCCACAAAGAGAGTTTGTGTGCCGTCTTTAAACGCGAAACCGGTCAGACGCCCGGTGACTATCGCACAAAAAATCAAGTGGACCATCGTAAATGATCAGGCAACACGGTTGAAAAAGTTGCCGCTCGAACCGAGTTGCTCGCCGAGTGCTTGTTCAAACTTCGCAACGTTCACTCCGTTGTCTTCGAGCACCTGAGTCCATGCCGAGCGGACGGAGTCCGAGGAAACGTTTCCCGATTGGCTCTCTTGTTGCTCGGTAAGCGTTTCAATCAATTGGTTCAGCAGTTGGTCCACTTCGGTTTCGTCGACGTCGGCGGCCAGCAATGCCGACTCGACGGTCGAGGAATCGTCCTCCTCGGGCTTGGGGCCGCGGCCGGGGCGTGGGCCTGAGGGCCGATTCCCCTTGATCGCCTCGTCGACTTTATCGGCATCGATACCGTTGGCTTCTAGTACACTATCCACTGCTGATCGGATCGCCGTCTCATTGGTGGACCCCGACCCCGAAGCCGACGTCGACTTGACTTCCTCGACAGCCTCTTCCACCTGGCTCAGGACACTCGAGGCGGTCGCATCATCCACGCCCACTGCGGTCAACGCCGCGGCGAGTTGCTCTTGTTTTTTTGCAGGTGGGCCTTGGGCAGGTCGGCCAGCGGCGGAAGCTTGGCCGCTGAAGGACGACGCCGAGCTGGAAATGTTCATGTCGCTTTCTCGGTTTAGATTGCTGGATTTTGGCATCAAGCAACCCGGTGCGTGATGCGATGACTGTGATCATCTTCGTGGTTTCGAGCAGAGCGTCTTGCGTCAAAATCGCCGAGAATTACGATGTTTTGACTAAATTTGACCCGCATGGAGAGTTGTCAGAAAATGTCCAGAATCCGTGTCACCCTGGGACTGCCGATGACGCATTACTCGTTTGGGCACTCGGTTTTTAGCCCCTTCTGTGGTGGCGTCTTGGTGGGGCCCGGTGGCTAATGCCGCATCGAATCGGTGATCCGTCTGACACCGGGAAGAGCGCGAGTGACGGTGATCGCCAGGACTCGGTCGTTGTACGAATCAACGTGGCCGGCAATCTCGACGTCTCCGTCGCCAAAGTCGGTTACGATCAAATCGACACATCCCACTCGTGTGAGTGACGATTTGACGCGGAATTCGATGGACTGAAGATTTCGATTCATTACTCGCCTCAACGGATTATGGCATTTCAATGTGGCCTACCGTTAGAGGACGATGTCATGCAAGGGATGTCACGCTCCCTCGCAAAGAAACCGCTAAGCAATCGCTAGATTTATTCGCAGTGACTCTACTTCGACTCGTTCACCCGCTTTAGCGTCACGGAGCGAAGATTGATGGGCTGCCAATGACCCGCATCCGGCTTGATGCGAAAACTGGTTTGACCGGATTGGTCGATGTCGATCGTACCGAGCGGCCGATCGACATAATTTCCGTAGCCGCCGGTCGACATCATTTCCACTGTTTTCAATTCTCCGGCGATTCCGAAGCCAAGCCGAGTCTTCTCCTTTTCTACCGACAGCGTTGCTGAGACTTCGTAGCGTCCCGGTTGATCAATGTTGATGTTCCATTCCACCCAAGCTTGGTCGTCCACCCAATATCCGATGTGCGGGATGTCGGAATGAAACCGGATGTCGGCTTGTCGGCTGCCTTCGTTGTTGTGGATATAGCCCGCGTCCGCTGTAAGTACCAAGTTACCATTCGCGTCGGGTGTGGGGAGTTGCACGGCGACTTCCAATACGCCATCGATCTTCATTTCAATCACACTGGCGATGTCATCGGGTGCTTCGTTTGGCAATGTCAATTCAACTCCATCCTCGGTGGACTTTGCCGTTAATGTACTACCATCAGCCAACAAGCGTGCGGTTTGGACTTCGTTTTGGATACCTGGAACCAACAGCTTCCCAGCGCTGGGCCAATCAAACACGTGCAAGTACAAAATCGTTTTGCCGTCGACCGTTTTTGCGGTGCAGCGTCCCCAGTCCAATTTGGGCAGCGGGCTTGCCGATGTTCCGTAGATGGATTCGCTATTGACGTCCATCCATTGGCCAACCCCTTGCAGTCGCTCGACCGCCTCGGGCAATAGTGTCCCTTTGCCGGTGGGGCTGACGTTCAACAGATAATTGCCACCTTTGCTGGCGATATCGATCAAATTGCGGACCAACGTGGTGGTGGATTTGAAATCGCTGTCGCCTTTCTTGTACCCCCAGCTGCCGCTGATTGGCATGCAGACTTCCCAGTCGTCCTCACCAGGAGCGTGGGGAGGGATCTGGCGTTCGAACGTTTTGTAATCACCGCGGTAATCTTCGCCCAGACGATCATTGGTGATGACATTCGGCTGTAGCTTGGTCAACGAATGCAGCGCGTCGAATGATTCGCGGCTCATCTTACGAGGCGTGTCCCACCAAAAGATGCCAATCGGGCCATACTCGGTGAGCAACTGCTTGACCTCGGGAACGGCCTTTTCCATCACGTATTCATCTGAGCTGACACGCTGGATCGACTTGTCCCAACTATTACCAAAGCCGCCGGGGTGATGCCAATCTTGTGCTTGAGAATAGTAGAAACCGAATCGGAGGCCCTGTTCTTGGCATGCTTCGGCCAGTTCTTTCATGATGTCACGGCCAAACGGCGTCGCGTCGACGACGTTGAAGGGATTCGCTTTGGAATCGAACATCGCGAAACCATCGTGATGCTTGGCCGTGATGACCAAGTATTTCATTCCTGCTTGCTTTGCCAAACCGACGAATTCTGTCGCATCAAATTGCGTCGGATTGAACTGGGCCGCGTACTTCTCATATTCCGCGATCGGAATCTTTCCTCGAGCCATCATCCATTCGGCGCTATTGGGCAGCTTTTGGCCTTTGTATTCGCCGCCTACCGTCGAGTAGATGCCCCAGTGAACAAACATTCCAAACTTTGCTTGACGCCACCACTCGAGCCGCTCGTCGCGGGTTTCAATAGTTGGAGACGTGTCTTGTGCGACCACGACACCTGTTAAAAACGTAAGGAGCCCGAGGCTTAGCAGCCGAAGATGCATCGTTTTCATGGGATTCAGATTCGTTAGTTTGGGAAAAGATCGTGACTAGATTTTTGACGCGAGGGAGTGCTCACGTCCGACAAGGAAACGCATGGATGCGAAAATCGAAACCGATCAAAAGCCGCTTTTGGGCTCCTGTAGATAGATGCGTGGAGGCTAGCCAACATGCTGCACTCGCGACTAAATGAAGCCGCGGTGCAGTCTGTTTAGGCTCGTTCGTCTGATTCGCCAACCGCGAGTTATTTTACCGCAGACTTCTTTTTAGGGGCATTCTTTTTCTTCGGCTGATGCACTTTGTTGTGAGCAGGAATCGGGCTTTCGAATCCCGCGTAGGCTTCTGGTTTGATCCCTCGTGCATTGGTTTGATTACCGAAAGTGTTTGGTTTGAATGGACCCACGAAATCAATGTTCATGTCTGGGGTGATCGCGTCTTCTAGACCGATTGCCCAAAAGATCCCATTGGCGAGCAAACGGCGGTAACCGTCATTGGTCAAGTCTTCGGGCGTACCATACAGCGACGTGAACACACGGCCCGATTTGCCCGATTCGCTTTTGTAGGTTCGTGTCCATTCCGAGGGCATCGGGGGTTGCGTGTCGGATGCCGGTGAGTCAGGTGTCATGCCATTGAGCGGTTGGGCCATCGTCAAGATGTCGCCATCGGTAGGCTTGCCGACATACCCGCCGGCTTGAACCCAAACGTCGCTTACCCCTTGCAGGATCGGATGATCTTTCATCGCATCGACAATGGTAATGCGAGTACTTTGCACGTGATTGCGGCCGTAGTGACCAACCCAGGTTTGTCCGAGCACTTGATGGCCGAAGCCAAGTTCGTAGCCCTCGACTTTGGAATTGAATGCATATTTTGCATACGGTTGATCGGCGGGAATTTGGAATCCATGCGTTGCCGTCCGCATTCCGACGATCGGGCCACCGCGACGAAGGTAATCGTCAAAGTGCTTCATCTGTTCGGCTGGGAAATTTTGAAAACGCAAAAACACCACGGCCAAATCCGCCGTGTCGAGTGCTTCGAGACCAGGCATGTTCGAGGGTTTGCCGGCGACGATTTCACCCGTCTCAGGATCAATGTTGAACAGCACGGTACATTTAAAACCGTGATGTTTTGCCAACAGTCGGGCTAGTGCAGGCAGCGACTCTTCCGAGCGATATTCGTGATCACCAGCCATAAAGACAATGTGCTTGCCCTTGCCTACACCTTCTTTTCCTTCGTAGACAAGCGTTTCCGCCCGAGCGGTGCTGATCAGACTGGTAAATGCGACAACAAACAGGATTGCAAATTTCATTCGTGTTTCTCGGAGGGTAAATGAGCGAGTGAGAGGGATCGGAGTGAAACTCGCCAAGAGTTTCGGAATTGCAAGAAAACAAACTTCCACGGGAACGACGAGTTCATCCCGTTCCGGTGCATAGCCGCCGCAGTTCAGCGGCACTAACCTTCGAAGGAAACCGTGATTTTATCGAGCATCGGCTTCGATTGGTTTTCTGTCGTGTCGGTCAATTTCAGCTCGAACTGGAATCCAAAGCCAGCGGGTAATTCGGACAGGTCAAGCGAAGCGGGCGTTTTCGCGATTTGCTTGGCAAAGCCTGGCACATGGTCATACGTTTCTTTGACCACCTGCCAATCGCTCCAGTGATCGATGTTGCCGTCACCTGTGGTGTCCACGCCGACGCGTGTTTCGACTTGTTCAACCCATGGGCCAGGACTGGTGAAATCGTTTTTTTGCTGAGTGACCAGATAAAATTGCCCCTCGGCAAATGCGATATCGGGATCGGGGTGTCCGTTGCCAATATTTCCGCAGAACGTAAATGGTTTGTCCAAGCTCGGCGATGTGAACCAAGCAACGCTCATTGGTTTGCCATGTTCGGGATCATAATCGCCAAACAAATAATATTGCCCTCCGATGCTGATCGCGGCCCAGTCGCCGAATGCCTCTTGCTCGGGTTCGTGGATCTCGAATTCCGCAACATTGGTTTTGTAGTTCTTGGGATCTTCCTTGGCCCAATGGGGGTGTTTGTAAGTTCCGATCTTTCCAGTCGGTTTTGTTCGATGGTCGACAGCCGGCGCCAGGATTTTGAAATTCGAGACGCCATCGTCGCTGACCGCATGACCGGCCAATGGCGAATCCCATGAACGTCGGCTGGCATTGATCGGGCTCCAGTCCTCGTAGATGACGTGGAATTTACCATCCAAATCGCGAATGAAACCGCTATCCGAACCGTGCGAAGGATCATTCAGAGCCTTCCCCATGTTTTTCCCCGGCTTGCCATCGGTCAAATCATCATCGACATAGACATGAGGGTCTTGGTCGTTTGGAAAGTCATAGTAGATGTACGTCTTGCCATCGACATGTTCCGCTGACGTCACCCATTTCGAGAAGCCTTCGGTGACCGGGCCATGATGGACCCAGTTGACCATGTCACGGCTCTGCCACGCATGGTAACCACCTCGTCCCTTTTTCAGACCGCCGGGAGCGTCGAACTGATTGGCAAACGGCGTCGTCATTAGTGGGATATCAAATCCGTCCAGCGTCACCGGTTCCGGTTGAAATGCCGATTCCGAAGCGGCATTCTTGGCTGCTTTCTTAGCGCCCCCGTAGCGTCCAAAGATCCAGTAATTTTGGGGGCCAAGACTGAGCATTACCGGAGCGTCGGCAAGGTTGGCGGGGCCGACGTTTTTCACCGGGTTCCAGTTTTGCCAGACGGGTGACTGCTGAAAGACAATCGATTCCGCCGAACGTTTTTTGTCGAATCGTTTGAGGGTGCTTCGCAAGGTGGCCGTTTTGCCTGTCGGTCTGGCTACACCCTCTTTGATCTCAATGGCGTTTTTCTCGGACGTTTCATGTTGCCATTGCTCTTGGCTGTCGATGGTCCAGGCTTCGGTTGCGACCGATGGGCAGGTCGCTGCCACAGAGATTAGTAATGCCGCAACGGAAAAGAGTGTAATGCGAATCATAGTGCTGGGAAATGATGAAAAGGGAGGGGGATAGTCGACTGTATGCGGCTGCTGGAACCAACAAGCCGCATCGGTTTTTCATGGGGCGGAAAACGAGTTTAGTCGATCTCGGGCGTGTCCCAATCAGGAATGCCGCTTTCCTCTTTTTGCTTTAGAAAGCGATCGCGGAACGGTTTTGCGACATCCAGCGATGCATCCTCGTTGACCATCAGCGGACGAACTTCGTCCCACCAAGCGTCAAAAGCAGCATGCAACTCGCTATACACTTCGGGATATTCCGCGGCAACGTTGTTCTCTTCGCCTGGGTCCTGTTGGATATTGTACAACTCGTCGTTGACCAGTCGCCACTTCTCGCTCCGCACCGCATAGTTTTTGTACTTGGAGTGATCTGGATTGGGATCGCCTTTGCCAAAATTCCGTGGAGCTCCGGTCTTAGCCCAGCGGCCGACGTGAAAGAACGTTTTGCGATCGGGCCAGGCGGAGTTTGGATCTTTGATCAGGGGCACGAGGCTGCGTCCATCCAAATCCAAATTTGTTGGCACTGTCGCACCGGCGATTTCTGCAAGCGTCGGAAACAGGTCGTAGTGACGGCTCAAGTAGTCGATGTCGACACCCGGCTTGGTTAACCCCGGTAAACGCATGAACAGCGGCACTCGAGAACCGCCTTGGTGCGGTGATCCTTTCGCCCCTTTCATACCTGCGTTATAGACACTTGCTCCTTTGGCACTGCCGTTGTCGGTCATGAAGATCAACAGCGTATTGTCTGCCAAATCCCACTCGTCGAGCTTTTGCATAAGCAGTCCCATGTTCTCGTCGATATTGACGATCATGCCCAGAAACGCGTCGGTTGGCGAAGTGCACTTGTCTTTATAGAGATCCGAGTAGCGTTTCGCGACGTGGTAGGGACCATGCGGTGCGTTGGTTGGGATGTAGGCAAAAAAGGGCTGTTTCGGTTTCGCGTCTGTTGCGGTATTTGCGTCCGAGTTCTCCTTGATCCAGCCAAGTGCCTTGCGAAAGAACACGTCGGTGCAATAGCCTTTTGTCTGCACAAACTGGCCGTTGTGTTTGATGATGGGGTCAAAGTAGCTGGTGCCCGGAGCGTCGCTTTGCGTGCCAGCAAAGTTTTGACCAATGCCGCCGGCGCCGTGGATAAAGGTCTCGTCAAATCCGCGATTTTCAGGTTGGTAGGGATCGGCATCGCCAAGATGCCACTTGCCAAAGATCCCGGTGGTGTAACCAGCCGACTTCAACACTTGGGCGATCGTGGTGGCGCTCAGTGTCATGCGATCACGCTCGAGAATCGTATGCGTGATCCCGTTTTTGAAAGGCGCTCGACCGGACATCAGTGCTGCCCGTGTCGGGGCACATGTCGGGCTGGCGTGGAAATCGGTAAACCGCGTGCTCTGAGCGTGAAGCTTGTCGAGATTTGGTGTCTGCAGAAACGGATGTCCATGGCACCCTAGATCACCGTAACCTTGGTCGTCGGTCATTACCAAAACGATGTTCGGAGGACCAACCTCGGAACCCGACTGTTCGGCTCGCACGGTACCGACGAGCGGTCCGGCAGCGACCCCAATCAGAAACGCCACAGCGAAGCGGCATCCAGCGAATCGGGGGCGTGCGAAAGGTGTCTTCATCGATAATGCTTCCTGGTATTGTTTGCGTTGTTCTGTCAACGCAAGGGGATCGTGAACGCAGATTCGGTTGACTAATTTTCAGGTTTCCACGGCTGGTTGCCGTTCTTTTCCTGCAGGAATTTGGCGTCGACGGATTGATACCATCGGTGCAATCGAGTTCGCATCTGATCGACTCGCTCTGGCATTGATGATGCGAGGTCGTTTGTTTCACCGATATCCGTGGCAAGGTTGTACAGATGGACGCGGCCGTCCTCATAACGTTCGACCAATTTGAAATCGCCTTCGCGAATCGCGCCGCCGGGAATGCCGCCTTGGTTGCTGTAGTGCGGGTAATGCCAATACAGAGTTTCGCGGTCAAGCGACTTGCCGTTGAGTGCCGGACGGATGTCGATCCCGTCGATTTCATGCTGAACGTTGATTCCTGCCGAAGCGGCAATGGTTGGGAATAAGTCGATCGAGCAGATTGGTTCGGCGGATTCCGAGCCTGGTTTTGTGATCCCCGGGAACCGTACGATCCAAGGCACACGGATGCCACCCTCGTAAACCCATCCTTTGCCGCCGCGAAGTGGCAGATTGCTGGTTGGCGAGCCTTCGGAAGTGGACAGTCCGCCATTGTCCGAAGTGAAGATCACCACGGTGTTATCCGCGACGTCCGAGTCTTCCAACTGCTGCAATACTTTGCCTACGGCTTGGTCCATGGCTTCGACCATCGCCGCATAGACCGCATGTTTTTGCAACACTCGTACTTTGCGTGGCTTGTTGCCGATCACTTGTTCTTCGTCCGCAAACTCTTGGCCGCTAATCGCGGACGCTTTCTTCTTGTATTTCTCGACCAAATCCGGTCGCCCCATCAACGGCGTATGAACCGAATAGAATGACAGGTACGCGAGGAACGGTTTGTCTTGATTGGCTTTAATGAACGAAGCCGTGTCGCGGGCCAGACGGTCGGGCAAGTGATCGCCAGCAGGACTTTCTTCCTTCATTTGTGGGTTTTCAAACGGCGCGAAGTATCGCTTGCCTGAATAAGGACCGCCGCGGCTGTAACCTCCGATGTTGACGTCGAAGCCGCGGTTCTGAGGATAGTACTCTTCGCTTTCACCCAAGTGCCATTTGCCAGCGAAGAAGGTTGCATATCCTTGCCCCTTGAGTGCTTGGGCGATGGTGATTTCGTCCAGTGGCATGTTGTCGTTTAGCGGTGCTGGATTAAATTTCCCGCTCCGTTTGCCCGAGAAGAAGTTGGTCGCATCGACGCGTGTCGGATACTTGCCAGTCATCAAACTGTAGCGAGTCGGTGAACAAACTGGATTGGCTGCGTAGCCGTCGGTAAATCGCATCCCCGATTCCGCCAATCGATTGATGTTCGGCGTTTCATAGAAGCCGTTGGGGTTGTTGGGCCCCACATCCATAAAGCCAAGATCGTCCACCAAAAAGACAACAAAGTTGGGCGTCTGCTGTGAGTTCGTCTCCGCACCACAGATGGTTGATACGCCCCCAACCCCCATCAGCGTGGGCACGCAAAGTAGCCAAACAAGACGTAAACTCATATATATGTTTTTCATGTTCTACTCGTATTTCGCGTCGAGGTGCGTTTCGCGTCGGGAGGCAAAACCACAAATTCTAACCGATGCAGAACCATGATAGTTCCATCGATCGTCAAAGAGGTAGGCGTTTGGGGCACCGAGGCCGAATCGGAGGGTGTTTTGACGAGAAGGGGAATGCAAATGGTCCCCTCATAAATGTGTCAAAAACGGCTCTATCTGAGCCCATCATGGTTGCGATCGTACCTCGATCGATTACGAAATGCGACATCGTGTTAATCATTTGCGACGCGCCGCTGAATGGGCTTCGGTAATCGATTGAGTCAGGTTCGAGGTTTACGGAACTCGTCAAGACTTTCCTTTCATGACGCACGTCCCCTCGAAACTCTTGGCGAGTTTCGCTACGAAAATGCTTCACAGCGTTAGCTCAAACGGCTAATGGAATTTCAGCCAATCATTTCAACCTACCTGCTTGGCCCCTCGGTTCACGCCGGCTACCGATCGATTTCATCCGCCGTGATGAAACCATTTTTGTCTCGATCCAGCCTGCCGAATTGACGCGTAAAAATGGAGACGAACTCGGCGCGAGTCAACTGTTTGTCTTCGTCTGTGTCAGCGATCGTAAACGAGGGATGCGCGTGTTCGTCCGGCGTTAACACGCCGTCTTTGTTTCTGTCTTTGCGGTCAAAGCCTGCGGAAAAGTGATTGATGTACTCCGTTTGCGAAACTCGACCGTCGTTGTCAGCGTCTTTTTCAGCCATCGACGCTGAGGGGCGCGCGACTGCTTTCGGTTCGCCCGTCACCGACAGTGCTTGCGTCGAATACGCTTGATTGGTTCTGTTGATTTCAGGATAGCTGCGAAGGAAATTGTTTTCGTCAATCAAGTTGATAACGTAATGCGTGGTCTGTGGCGGTAGTTTGACTGAGACAAGTTTTTTGTCCCGTAGGATGGTTGCCGGTTTGCGGAACCATTCTTCATTGCGATCGCCTCCATTGAGCGTATAGATCAAATCTGCTCGCGCAAGCGCTGCGCCGTTTTCCTGATAGCGAAACTTAACTTCGTTTCCTTGCTTTTGGTGCGAGAGGACTGTGCAGGCGTTATGTTTTCCGGGCAGGTCGCCGTGATAATCAGGATTGTAGCTGGGATAGCTGGCGTTCATCTCGGTCAGCATTTCGGTCAGCCTTTGATTCATCGCCTCTGCTTTTTCCGGCATGGCCGCGGCAAGGTTTTTGGCTTCTTCGATATCGACTCGCCGTTGTTGGTTGCCGTTGGTTTGATAGAGCTGGAACAGTTCCAATTCGTCAGTTCCGTCGTTGTTCACATGGTCGTAGTTGCGAATCAGTTTGTAATCGCCGATGCGAATCGTGCTTTCCAAGGCAACGCCATGAGGGAAGTGCCACATCATTGTATCACGAGTCGTTCCATCAGCTTGTTTTACCAGTGCGGGATTGGTCGGGTCATTTAGCAGCAAGTGTGAAAGGTCGCATCCGTCAAGCTGTTTGTCTGCCGGTTTGCTGGATCCCGTCAGTGCTAGAATAGTCGGATAGAAATCGAGTCCGTTGACCATCACATCGGACTGAACGCCTGGTTGGATACCGGGACCGGCGATGAACAGCGGCACACGCGTACCGCCTTCCTTGGCCGAAATTTTGCCGCGGTCCAGCGGGTTGTTGTCGGTGTAGCGTTCCTTCGGACCGCCTTCCATCCCGCCATTGTCAGAAGTAAAGATGACGTAGGTGTTTTCACTTAACTTGTGTCCAGGCCAACGAGGGTCGTCGGTTTCGTCTAAGTAGTCAAAGAGTTCACCCGAGTAATAGTCCAACATCTCGACCATCGCACAATAGTACGGGTTCAGTTGCCCTGCGGTTTCTCGAGTTACGGTGTGGCGAGGGTCGACACCTAATTTGTCGACGTATTTGTCTAACAACGCTTTGCATCGAGTCTGGATGGGGGAATGCACTAACCAGGTCGCGTAGTAGAGGAAGAACGGCTTGTCCTTGTTTTCCTGTAAAAACGTCAGTGCATCTTGATTGGTCTGATCCAGCGGGTATCCGTTTTCATCCAGACGAAAGGGATCCTCCTCTGCATCGGTAGCAAAGCCTGATAAGCGATCCTTCATTCCCGTTTGCACTCCTCGATGCGAGCGAGAGTAATCGAATCCCACGTCGGTGGGTTGCGGAAACGCATGATGATCGATCGCGATATGCCATTTCCCAGAATGGCCGGTGACGTATCCATTTTGTTTCAGCGCTCGCGCCAATGTGAACTCGTCCTCCGGCATGCGGCCGCTGTACCACGGGTCCATCATTCGCGCCCCCTTTTTGTTGTGCGGGGTCGGAGGCGCACCACCAACGACATGCGTCTTCTGAGCACGCGCCGGATGATTTCCGCTGATGATTGCGCAGCGGCTTGGTGCGCAAGTAGGCGCCGGTGAATAGGCTTGCCAGAACATTACGCTCTTTTTTGCGAACGCATCAAGGTTCGGCGTTTCCATTGGTGATGGTTCGTCAATGTCGTAACACTTCAAATCCTGCCAGCCCAAATCGTCCGTTAGGATCAGGATGACGTTCGGCTTTGGTTGCTCTGCGTGGGCTTGGTTCCCCAGGATCGCGAACGAGACAAACAGGATTAAAAAGAAGTGATAGTTCATGTTTCGATCAAAGTTTTAGGAATAGGTGGATCACGGTCCTGCCTGCTTAATGCGTCAAGTGAAGAGCACGGAATCGTCTAGTCCGGTAACGCCGCACCAACCGACTTGCGATTCGACATCTTTACCCAGAGATCGAGGTGATGCGAATCGGGTTGGGGGAACTCGCTTGCATCGAGCAACGTGGATAGTTTTTGCCAATTTCCGGTCGTCGGTTTGTCGACGTACGCATAGCCGACCAGCGATAACCACTCGCTATTGTTTTTATCCATCGAATACCCCGTCGTATCACGATAGTAATTGTAATGCGGGTGATCCGTCGGCAGCGTGAAATCGAGTTTTTCTTTGTCGACGAAGTAGTAGGGATCGGTGGTGATGATTTCTTGATTCGTTTTTGTATTGCGTATACGCATCAGCGGCATCGTCCCGCGGACAGGCTGCGTAAAGACCTGGAATGCATTTTTGACTTGGACATTTTCAACGTTTGTCATCGGCGAGTGGGCCGGATCGAACGTCAGTAGCCCATAGTCGACGTCGTCAACCAAACCGGTTGCCTGCTGGATGACTTTGGACCGTTGTCCGACGACCAGATAGCTGCGAAACCAGATCGTGCTGCCAGGAACGATTTGGATCTTGGGAATGATTTCGCATACATCGTAGTTGCGGAAGCTGTTCGCCGGACGCGTTGCCCAGTCTTTCCATACATTTTTGTAGAGCGGTTCGCTGGCACGCCAATCGCGATACAGCGAATGTTTGAACTGGCAATACGGTTGGCCGGCGGCCTTTCGCTGCAACTCGGCTTCGAGATGTTTGTCACGCCCATAGACCAATGCCAAACTGGGGCTGTCGTCGTCGTCGGAAGCACATGAAATATTCCAACCGCCGGTATCGCGGACATCGACGGTTCCGTGCTCGCTCAAGAAACCTTCACGCTGCAGTAGTTCGCCTTCAGGAGAGCTAACGTAGCGTAGCGGTAAACTGCTAATTCGCGTCCCGCCCCAAGGAGCGTTTAGGTGATCGAAAACGATGTCATCGCGAGTGCTGAAGTTGTGAACGACCCACGTCAATTCGATCACGCCATCACCAACGTCGCGAACTTGGGTGTAGTACAGCAGGGGTGAACGATGAACCGTTTTGATCTGTGGAACCAAGCCCCAGTTGAGCATTTGGATCGTGCGATTTTGCGCGTCCATTTCGGATGCCAGCAGCGGACAGTACAGCGATTTCACCGCTGAATTACCAGGGATGTACGCACCCGAGTTATGGATGAAAAACGAAGTGGCGTACGACGATTGTTGAATGCGTTCGAGTGTTTCGCTGGGGACACCGCGAGCGGTTCTGCCATCGATGCCGTTGTATTTGGTGCACACGGCTACGAATTGCCAGACCTCGTCGTTCCACGGCGAGACCTTGCCGCCCGCAGCACGCCAAGACGGTGGCACGCTTTCACCGAACGGGCCACGCAGTGAATAAATTTGTCCGCCTTGGCCGAGCCGCAGCTTGAACGAGTTGTCTTCGTCTTGCGAGTGCACCATTTCCGCAAGGAAAACCGGTCGTTCATCGAGTCGTTCATCCCACAAGCTTTCACTCGGGGTGAACTTGGATGTGATCGTCGTGTCGCCACGTTGGCCACGGGCGACCTCGGCCGTGGGCTTGGGAAAGACATTCAGAAAAGTTTGCGCCGATGCAAGGGGGGGAATCAGCAGAGTCAGTAAAGGGACGGCCCAGCGCAGTTGCATTGTCATTGGGAAGGAATCTCGGCGGGAAGGGGTGAGGAATAAAGCATAGGTGGGGCGGGCAGACTCTTGCGTGCGTCTGGTTAACGACGTAGCGAAGAGAAATTTTTAGCGTTCGGTTTGGCCGGCAGACTCGTTTTCCACTTCTCGATCTTGTCAACCAATTCCGATACCACTTCCGGATGACTGTCTTTCAAGTCCACTTTTTCGTAAGCGTCCTCGACGATGTCATAGAGTTCGACGTAGGAAGCGTCTTCGTTTGCAAGCAGCTTCCAGTTTTGATCGACGATACAGTACGACACCCAGTGATAATTATTCTCGCTTTGCGGTTTACCATGCCCATTCATCTTCCAAAACAGCGGCTTGCTGCGACCATCGCTTGATTTGCCTTGCAACTCACTCAACTGGCTGATCCCATCAGGGGTGTATGACGGTGGCAATTCCGCGCCCGCCAGTTCGCAAAACGTTGGCAGCAAATCAACGGCTGAAATCATCAGACGATCGTCTACTTTGCCCGCGGCGACCTTGCCTGGCCATCGTGCGATGAACGGGACGTTGATGCCGCCTTCGAACAGCGATGCTTTGTAGCCTTTGCGTCCCGCGGTGATGCCTTTGGATGCGGCAATCCCAAACCCCGCGCCGGTGGCCGTGTCGTAGGTCAAATCAAGTGTCGCACTTGGTTTCCCCCGAGCGGGGCCATTGTCCGAACTGAAGATCACCAGGGTGTTTTCGCTTAGACCAAGCCGGTCAAGTGTATCCAGGACTTCGCCGATACGATCGTCAGCGTGGGCCAGCACGGATGCATAGATCTCATCCGTTTCTTCGAGTCCGCTGTCGCGAAATCGCCAGCGGTATTTCGGTACCACGTGGAAGGGAGTGTGAGGTTCATGCACCCACAAGTTGATGAAGAATGGCTTGCCGGCTTGGTTGCTGTTTTCAATGAATTCGATTGCATTGTCAGCGTCCTCGTGCACTGGCATTTGTTCGCCTGAACAATTAAACGCGCCGTAGGTTTCGTATCCATATTCGCCTGGCGAGGGCGAGTCGGGGATCATGTCGTTGGACAAGTGCCATTTGCCAAAATGGGCCGTCGTATATCCGGCTGATTGCAGCAGCCGTGGCATCGTAACCGCGTCGACACCCAACCAGTCCGGCATATTGCGTTTGGCATTGCTGGGTACCCAGGCAAAGTGCCCGTCGATGTTGTAGCGGGCCGGGAAGTGTCCCGTCATGACCGCGGTGCGACTCGGTGAACAGACACCGCTGGCGACCGTGAAGCGATGAAAGTCCGTGCCCTCGCGAGCAAGCCGATCGATGTTGGGGGTTTTTACATACGGATGACCGTGGCATCCAAGATCACCCCAGCCCCAATCGTCGGCGAAAATAAACAGAATGTTTGGCTTGCTCGATCGCTCGTTCGCCGACACTCGGTCAACGACGCCTGTTGCGAACGTCAATAATAAGATGATTAACACTGCTCGAGGGATCTTCGTCATGAGAAGTTTTTCCATGTTTTGGTTCACGCGGGGTGTCGGACTTGTATTGATCTTAACTCGTCTCGTCTCGAAATGAAAAACCGAAGGCACCTCGGCAAAACAAATTTGCAGCGAGTGCCTTCGGCGTTTTCAGTCATGCACAACGGATGCAGTCGCTGAAGGCTACTTCATTGACTGTTCGGTTTCTTCCATCAGTTTTTTCTCGTTTGCCTTGTATTCCTCGATGGCCGAGGGCGGCAAACCTTCGGTCACCGAGGTCGGTTTAGGATCACTGCAACCCGACATTAGAGGAAGAAAACTGGATAGCAATAAGGGAATCAATGCAAAGCGTTTCACTGGAACACCGTTTGGTAAATGAGGAAGTTCGTTGATGGGGAAGGAAAAGGTGTCCGCCGGTCAAGTGTGCCGACGGACATCTTCGATACAACGGATCAGAAGCATGCTCTTTTCAAGAGTTAGAATTCGCTGATGACTTCTTTACTAGCGCGAGTTCCTAGTGCACCCCACAGCCCGTAGGGACTTTGGGAACCAGGAGCTTGGGCACCCGTACCCGAGGCCCACACCATGCCTGCACGCGCGTTGCCCGCTTCGATCGAGTCGGTGATGAACTTCACCGCGCCGTCACCCATCAACACATGGCCACCACCTTGGTGATAGCTCGATACCGATCCAACGACGTTCAAATCGTCGCCATTGGTACGTGAGCAGATCTCGCTATTGGGAGGCAAAATCGTCGTCATGCCAGAGAAAATGGTTTTGGCATCCGCCCAGCGATAGCCGCGGGCACGCGTGGGGCGACTGTCCGCAGTCCAAAAGCGAGGACGTGCGGGATCGATCACACCCTCGCAAGCCTTGGGGTTGTCGCGAATCGCACTCATGGTTGCATTGTTGCTGCCCGATGTGAAGTTTGGCAAAACCGTCCGATTGTCTTTGTCGCCCAGCGAGGTCGCAATTTCACCCATCGCAATCGTGTTCGCCAGCCCATCCAAGCAATCACGGAACTTGGTAACATCAAATGGTTTGAAGAAGCCGCGATGAGCTTTTTGAGCCGTTTGTGCACGCGTTCGGGTCATGCCGATCATTCGTGTGTTGGGCCAAGGACCGTATGCCGTTTCGTCACACGAGTCACCAATACAGGCGGCGTAATTGGTCCGTCCCAACGCGGGAAGTCCTACCCCAGGATCGCTTGGACAGCGGTACGATGGGATATCGATCGTCCATGGCACGTAGGTGATTTCATCGGGGGTCGGCCCCATGGCATTCCATGTTCCGCCGACTTGGCTAGGGTTGGAAATCTGCTCCCACAATGCTTGCTGCTCATAAACGGCAGCACGCCAACCAGCATGCTTAGCTGCATGTTGTTAGCCAAAGGTGTAGGTTCCCACCACGATTTGCCGGGGTTAGGAAGGAGCGTCCCTGTACCGTGGGTGGGCAGTTGGTCGTACGCGGAATGATAGTTGTGAATTCCAAGACCTAGCTGCTTGAAATTGTTGCTGCAGCTCATCCGCCGGGCTGCTTCGCGGGCCGCCTGTACCGCCGGCAACAGCAAGCCAACCAGCACTCCGATAATTGCGATGACGACTAGCAATTCCACTAAAGTGAAACCGCGGTTTACTCTCGAACCATTCATGATCACTACCTTAAAAAGAAAAGAAGGGTGGCTGGCGAATGACGACAGCCCAGAAAACAGGAAAAGGAAGCGTAGGTGCCGCCAGAGAGTTCTGGTGGCAAATTTTATACCTACGATATGTGTTAGACCATCAAGTATTTACTGGATAGGAACGTTGATTGGGGGGCTTGCAGCAGTGGACCTACCACGCATCCATTTTTCGATGCTTTGACATGTCCGATAGGCTCGCCATGTGCTAGTTCTGTCGTTCGACATTCGGTTCTTGAAAGGCGGTATTTTCACCCGATGGACTCCCATGCGAAACGCTCCAAACAATCCAGCGGTAACTGCCCCGCGACTTGACGTCCCACGCCCGTAGCGAGGTTGCAGTGAAGTCGTTGGTCGCACCGCCATCGGCTGTTGCAAATCACGGTCGTATTAAACGAGTTGAGAAACGGTAATTTGGGATCGCCGTCGACGGTGCCTTGGTATTCAACTAAGTGTCGAAGTCGGACGACCTCGACGTTTGCCACGCTTGGATCGGTATCCGAATCGGGCGTGTCGTAAAGCGTGTTCGTGTTGCCGAAGTCTAAAACTCGGCGTTGATGACTTCGCGGCTGGCGCGTGTCCCCAGTGCACCCCACAGCCCATAGGGGCTTGCCGAACCAGGCGCCTGAGCTCCCGTGCCACCTAACCAAACATTTCCAGCCTTCGGATCGCCTGCTTCGATGGAATCGGTGACGAATTTCACCGCGCCATCTCCCATCAAAACATGACAACCGCCTTGGTGGCGACTGGACATCGTGGCGACCAGTGTGGTTCCAAGCGTGTTGTAAGGACCGCAGATCTCACGATTCGGGGACAGGATCGTCATGCAACCGGAAAACAGTGGGCCTTGGTCGGCCCATCGATAGCCTCGTGCAAACAGAGTCCGCGAGATCATGAAGTACTGTGGATCCCAAAAGCGAGGGCGGGTTACGTCGACCAAGGGCTGGCATCGTGAGGGATTATTGCGAATGTTTCCGAGCGAAATGCCTGGCGCACTGCTGTTGGCAGCCGATTCGGTGACTTGGCTTCGATTATCGTTGTCCCCAAGATCCGTAATGATTTCCCCCATGGCGATCGTGTTGGACAAACCATCCAAACAGTCACTAAACCGTGTCGTGTCAATCGGTTTGAAGAAGCCGCGATGTGCCGCCCGCGCGTCTTCGGAGTTGTTCTTTACCGTTCGCAGGTTGTTCCAAGGGCCAAAATAGATTTCCCAGGACGAGTCTCCGACACAGGCGGCATAGTTCGTTCGGCCCAATGCAGGAAGCCCAAAGCCCGGATCGCTAGGACAGCGGTAACCGGAAATCTCTGTTGTCCAGGGAATGTACTGAATGTCATCGGGGGTAGGTCCCATTGCCGGCCAAGCAGGCGATTGGACCGTGCCGTCGGTGCGTTGGAGATTGGGGTTGGAAATCTGCTCCCACAGTGCTTGCTGCTCGAGAAACGGCAAGGACGGCACAAGCATGCTCAAGCGAATTCGGTTTCCGAGCGTCGAGGGAGAGAAGTAGTTCGAAGCGGTTCCCGGCTGCGTGCCGGTACCATGAGTCGGCACTTGGTTATAGGCCGCGTGATAATTGTGGATTGCCAGCCCGATCTGTTTGAAATTGTTGCTGCAGCTCATTCGGCGTGCTGCTTCGCGAGCCGCCTGGACCGCTGGCAAGAGAAGTCCAACTAAGACGCCAATGATCGCGATGACCACCAGCAATTCGACGAGCGTAAATCCGGATTTCTTTCGTGTGGAAAACATTGTGCTACCCTAAAGAAAGTTATAAAAATCAATAACATTGGGCGCTTTGCTTGACGCTAGAGAGCGTCAACGAGGCATGAGATTCCCCAAGACGGGATAATCATAGAGTCCATCGCTTTGGCGGTAGTAATATTTTGCGACGTGGCAATAACGTTTTGCGACACGTCGAGGTGTCTGAGGGGCGGCGGGGATAGTTAAGAGAGGCCGCGGATTCACACAGCAAGGCAATCGCAACTGCAAACTCGCAGGGCCTTCTGCTCGATGGGACGGCCCAGGTTGGTTCCCGAGAAAGTAGGACGGCCTTTCCAGGCCGTCGGCGAAATATGCGACAGCCTGCAAAGGCTCATAAGCAGTGAGGTTTCATCCTGTCATGCCCGCCTACCTGCAGAGGTCGTGGCTGCACCGGGCATTCGGCCTAATGCGGTCCGGCAAAGGATGACTTATTCCTTGTGAATCGGAGTGAAGGTAATTGACTTCAAACTTCCGGTTTCCACGTTGCCGTCAAGACATGACGCCGAGACGGTGTAGCGTCCGGCTGCCGGAAAGTTGAGCCAACCGATCGGAAAATTTTGGTAGATGTGGGATGCATTTTGCTGGTTCTGGATCGACTGACCGCCGTCGATCGCAACGCCCCAAACCAATCGTCCTTCGCCGGCATAGCTGAGATCGACTTGATAATCACCTGGGACAACCACGTCGATCTCCCAGCTCGCTTTGCCTGTGGTTGCATCGTCGCCCGTTGGCCAATCGGTCACCTCGATCACATGTTTCCATTCGCCGAACTTTTCCATCCAGCGTTTTTTCTTCTGGACGGCGTTCGATACCGAGGCGAACTCGGCTTGGATCTCCGTGGCGACCTCGGGGTCGAGCCCCCAAGTCGGATCGGCCTCCGGTTTTCCCTGCAAATTCACTTCGATAACCGAGACCAGTTCGTCGGGGGCGCATTCGGGAAGCGTAAAGCGAGTCCATGTGCCTGCCGTGTCGAATTGAATTGGGTTCGCATCATCGCCAGCCAGCAATCGGGCTGAACGGATCTTGGTTTGTAGCCCGGGCAAATACAACTGGCCACCGGATGGCCACTCGAATACCGACAAAAACATTTGGTTGCCCTTCACCGTGACATCGCCCCACGGCAGCGCATGCTGCCATGGCGAAGCATCGGTCCCATACACCACCTGAGGATAACGTTTGATCCATTCGCCGGAACTTCGCAACGAGACCGCAGCCCGCTCGGGAACCGACCCGTCGCCGCGGGGGCCAATGTTCAGCATGTAGGTACCACCGCGGGCGACGCATGCAATCAACCGATGCAAGATTTCTTCGGGCGTTTTCCAGTTCTCGTCGTACCAAGCATAGCCCCACGAATCGTTGGTGGTATCGACGGCTTCCCAGAGTCCCTCGACGTTTTGGTGTGGCACTTCCATGTCGCCGAGCGATTGGTAATCACCCAGGTTGTGACCGGCACGCCCCGAGACTAATGCCTTGGGTTGATTTTCTCGCACAACATCGACCAATTCTTGGACGTATTTCTTTGGCATGTTTCCGGGCGTATCGAACCAGACCAATACAATCGGGCCGTACTCGCTGGTGATCTCTTTGACTTGCGGCAAACATTTCTTTTGAAAGTAATCGTCAAAGGTAGCCGGATTGCCTTGAGCATCCTTGGTGGGACCATTATTGCCACCGGGAAACGTCCAATCTTGATTATGCGAGTAGTAAAAGCCAAAACCGAGACCCAGTTTCTGGCATGCCGCAGCCAATTCTTTCATCGGGTCCAACTTGATCGGCGACGCATCGCCGATGTTGAACTTGTTGGCTTGGGAATGGTACATCGCAAAGCCGTCGTGATGCTTGGCAGTGATAATGATGTATTTCATGCCCGCGTCTTTGGCCAGCTGAGCGATCGCCATCGCGTCGAACTTCACCGGATTAAACGTTTTCGCCAATTCGCGGTATCGCGGGATCGGAATTCCCGCCATCCGTGGATTCATGATCCATTCGCCGATACCGTAATAGGTTTTGCCATCGACCTCGTTGGCCAATTGAGAATAGATCCCCCAGTGGATGAACATCGCGTAATTGCCATCGGCAAAAAGTTGACCTCGCTCTGCATCATCGGCGCGAAGTTTGACGATCGACTCGCCCCACATTTTATCCATCTCTTGTGATTCCACAGGCGAAGCAGACATCAGTGTGAATACCATCAACAGACAGCAAGTCGTATTTTTTAAGGTCATTCAATCAGCTCTTGGGGAGGCGTTTGGTGTCGAATTAGAACTGCTACGCCCGCGTCAGCTGTACCGCTGTTGGTGCAGTCTCACGCAGCCGTAACCCGAAAAAGGTTACCTGCTGAGGCCACCGTTTCGTATCGTGTATTCACAGGATAAGGTCATGCGAAAAACAATGTGGTCTAGTTACGAAACTGATCGTATTCGGGATTAACGTCCGCGTTCTTGAACACCGACTTGTCCTTCCACAACTCGTAGGTCGCTTTCAGCTGGACCACCGATTCAGGATACTGGCCTTGATCGTTCGTCTCTTTGATCCACTTGTCCAGAACGTCACGGTGTTCGCGAAGGACGTCGGCGTACTGAGGATCGCCGGCTAGATTATTTATCTGATGCGGATCGTTGGCGATGTCGTACAATTCCTCGGTGGGACGGACGCCAAACCAATGCTGTTCTTGATAATCATTGAGCTGGCCCGCTTGATGCAGCCGTTTCAGATCAAGAACGTCTTTTTTGTTGTCGCGATATTGCGGCTGCAACATCGGCCGATCGGGATAGAAATTGCGAATGTAACGCAGTTGATCCGAGCGGACGGTGCGAATGCGGTCGATCGTGTAATCACAGCGATCGCGAGCTGAGATCACATAGCGAACCGGCTTGTATTCGCTGCTAAACAGATCTTGGCCGTCAAGATAATCGGGCAGCGAGACACCCGCCATCGCCAGCGTGGTCGCCGGGATGTCCAGTGCCGTGATAATCTCGTTGCGGACCGTACCTGCTTTCAGCCCCGGATGCTTGCCCGTGATCACAAGCGGAATATGGACGCCGCCTTCATAACAGAATTGTTTGTGGCGGAGCGAATGGTTGCTGCCGTGATCCGAAAAGAAGAACACAATCGTGTTTTCGAGTTCGCCGTCCGATTTTAGTTGATCGAGGATCGCTTCGACCCGAAGCATCGGCACCGCGAGCGGCGTTGTAGTGCGTCGTCCACGACTTGCGAAGCGCTGGAGTGTCCGGGAAATACGGTGGCAGCGGAACATCATCGTCCGCCAATACTTCTCCTTTGCGCGTGTGTTTCGCGTTTGCTTTGCCACCCTTAATCTCGATTTGTCCGAACCAGGGTTGGTCTTTGTCCTCGCGAGCGTTCCAGGTGTCTTCGCTGATCGACAAGGCATGACGGGCTTTGTTTCCCTGCCATCCGTTCATGCCGGCTTTGTAATTGTCTTTACTGCCGACGCTGTACAAGGCTCGACGATCGTAGTGAAAATTGTAGTCGTCTTTACCGCTATTAAAAGTAAAGTACCCCGCTGCTCGCATCAATTCTGGGATCGTCTTCATTCCTTCAGGAAGGTGGATCTGGGTATCCGGCGGAACGATTTGTCCTTCGGTCGTTCGTCCCGACCGGTGTTGATGCGTTCCGGTCGTCGTCTGCATCACCCCGGTGATCATCGCCGAGCGGCACGCGGAACAAACCGGCGCCGGCACATAGACGCGTTTGAATAACACTCCTTCAGCGGCCAATTGATCAATCGCTGGCGTATGCCCCGCATTGATCGGATCGTCGTAACATCCCATGAATGGCGACAAGTCTTCGGAGAAAATCCAAAGGATGTTAGGTCGCTCGCTGGTTGCTTGCTCCTGTGCGGACACGGGCGCCAGCACCGTAAACAGGCCGCCCATCACGAGGGCTAGCACGGCAAGCTTTCTAAACAAGCTTGGGACTGCCGTCGCCGGTCGTGGTGCGTAGCCAGTGCCGGTTCGTCGTCGATAATCGTGTTTCATTCAATTGTGCTCGCTGTAGGGAAGCGGAATTTGTGGCGGCGAATCCAATTTCATCGGATGGTTCAGCCCTAAAGGCTTACTTGCCTTCGGCAGCCCATTTTTTCATGAGCGAAATGTTGTCCTGGACTTCCTTCAAATGATCGGGATCAAACTTTGGCAACGCGAGGCGGTCGGTGTAGACCTTCATGTCGCTGTTGTACATCTTGGCCGACTCGGGTTTGCGTCCTTGGTCGCCAGTCTCTTCCATCCATCGGTCCAAGCGATCACGTAACTCTTTCAGCTTGTTCGCATACGCCGGATCCTCTGCCAAATTATGAATCTCGTGAGGATCGTTTTTGACGTCGTAAAGTTCTTCGCGGGGCCGTACGTCGCGGAAAATCAGTTCTTGCACTTCGTTTAACTTGCCAGCGGCATGATCTTCACGCAGCGCGATCAGAATCGCTTTGGCGTCTTTGTATGCGCACGGTTGCAAGTAGGGACGGTTTGGCAAAAAGTTGCGGATGTACTTGAATCCGTTGGTTCGCACCGAACGTATGTGGTCGACCGTTTCGTCACAGCGATCGCGAGCGGCGAAAACGGCATCACGAGCTTGATAATCACTCGCCAAGATATCCTTAGCCTGCATGTTCGCAGGGATTTCGATTCCAGCCGCCGCCAGCGACAATGCTGCGATATCAATATGCTCGACCACGTCCTCGCGGACCGTTGCCGGTGAAACTCCGGGACCCGCGATCACCAACGGTACATGTAACCCTTCGTCGTATAGAAACTGTTTGCCCCGAGCGTGGCTGATGCCATGATCGGTCATGAACAATACTAACGTGTTGTCGAGCACGCCTTCGCGCCGGAGTCGCTCGAGCACTTCGCCGACCATCGCATCGGTCAACCGAACGGAATCCAGATAGGCGGCCCAGTCCCGCAAAATGTTGGGGTGGTTGGGGTAATAGGGCGGCAACGTGACGGCATCAATCGGTGTGCTGCTGCCTAATTCTTTTTTGGCTTGTCGAGCGATCTTGTTCCAGCCGTCTTCGTCTTTGCCGCGAAGCTTGCCGCCGGCGGTTTGGATTTGTGCAAAGAAAGGTTGGCCTGGTTTGCGGTCCTGCCAATCGTTGCTGTCGTAGACCGAATCGTCCCACTCAAAATTGTAATCGGTCTTGCCAAGTTTGCCGTTCAATGGCCAACCGGTAATGGAGGTATGGTAACCCGCGTCCTGAAACAGTTTGGGAACAAGCGTGACGTCGGCGGGCAAGTGGATTTTTTCAGTCCCACGTCCGCTGCGATGGTGATGCGCTCCGATGCTGGTTTGATACATCCCGGTAATAAACGCGGAACGGCAAGTCGAACAAACCGGAGCGGTGACGTAGGCGTTGGTAAACTTGACGCCACGGCGGGCGAGTTGATCGACGTTCGGTGTCCCGATCGCCGTTTCGCCGTAGCAGGAAAAGTTCGCCGACATGTCATCGGGAATGATCCAAATAATGTTTGGCCGCGAATCGTCACGACGCGAATGGTTTTCCTCGCCGCCTTGGAGCGTTGCAGTCGCCAATAGCAGAAAAGGCAGAATGGGAATGAGTGCGTGGGATTTCATGATAGTGGATACTTCAGATTTTGGGGGATGTGCGAAATAAATCTTTGGCGATGGCTCAGTCGTTGGGATCGACGATGTTTTTCCAGTCGGGATGGATGGGCCGCCGGGACGCGTTAGGGCCGCCCTTTTCTGGCGGAGCAGGTGGCGCAGATTGAAGCACGCGCCCTAGTTCGTTTTTGGCAACGGTCGCCTGCGAATCGAGCGACTCCGCTGATAAGTCATTCGTCTCTAACAAATCGGTCGGCACCCGATAAAAGCTGCCGTCACGATACAGCTTGTACGTTTCATTGCGTACGTATTGTGAGCTTGGGAATTTGCCCCAGTACGGTTGGTAGTGACAGAGCACCCAGTCACGTGGATTGCCTGTTTTTCCCTGCAATTGCGGCAGAAAGCTGCGGCCGTCGACCGGATCCTCGCTGCCGAGTTTGACGCCAGCGGCCTCGGCCAACGTAGCGTAAAAATCGGTAAAGTCGACGAGGTCATCCAGCACCGCGCCAGCCGGGGTATGCCCCTTCCAATACGCCACCAGCGGAACGTGCGTTCCCATGTCTTTGGTGCCGCCTTTGCCGCCGCGAATCGTTTGGCCGTTCCAACGCGAGGTGATCGATCGATTAGTGCCGTTGTCGGCAGTGAACAGGAACAGCGTATTGTCAAGCTGCCCAGCCGAATCGACTTGTTTGACAAGCTTGCCGACGATTTTGTCCAAGTAGTTGACCATCGCGACAAAGTTGGCCTTTTGGGCATTCGCGTTTTTGGGAGCCTTGTTCGCATCATGTGTCTGCGGCGAATCGCCGATCGTATCCGGCGTGGGAACAAACGGATTGTGGACCAACACCGTGGGGTAGTAGACGAAAAATGGTTGGTCTTGGTTCCGTTTGATGAAATCGCAAAGGAAGTCCGACATGATGTCGGGACCGTATTGCTCGTGGTTATCCTGTTTGGTCAAAAATTTGCCGTTCTGTTCCAGCGGTGGACTCCAGAAACGTTCGCCACCCTGCTTTCCCCCCATTGCCGCGGTCAGTTGCCACAAGCAATATTCGTCAAAACCGGCCTTGATTGGCCGCGTGTTGTCATCGTGGCCAGCGGCACCGTGGTACAAGCCGTTGAGTTGCCATTTACCTGCAACCGCCGTCTTGTAGCCAGCGGACTGCATCATTTGCGCAAACGTTTTCTCTTTCGGATCCAGATAACCAAAATGGGTGTAGTTGCGAAAATTATATTTGCCCGTCATCAACTTCACTCGTGACGGGGTGCAAATCGGAGTCGAATAACAGTTTGAAAAACGCACTCCCTTGGCTGCCAACGCGTCGATGTTGGGCGTTGAGTAATCCTGGGCGCCGTAGCAGCCAAAGCATTCCCAGCTGACGTCGTCCGCCATGATCAAAATCACATTGGGCGGCCGCTCGGTTTTTGCTTCAGCTGCGTGCGTTGGCACGCATGCGAGAAGGACAAACGCAAGCATCCGAAGCGTTCGCACTGGATTGTTCATAGTCATTTTACCTTGCTGCCTTGAATGTCATCGGTTCGTGTAGCCAGTGTCGCTGATTGCTCCGCGATCATAGCGTTCATTAGAGTCACGTTTCGTGCGGAGTGAAGATGTTTTCGTGAGAAGAGAGAGTTTCGCTCTGATCGCGGAGCGATCAACGACAATGGCTATTGTATTGCTGAATACTTTTGAACGTTCATGTGTCGCTCCCACGCAGCTAGTTTTTGCACCAGTTCCTGAGTTTTTTCGGGATGGGTTTGCGACAGATCGTGTAGTTCGCCAATGTCGTTGGCGATGTTGTAGAGCTTTACGAGGCCACTTCGGTAGGCGAGCAGTTTCCAGTCATGCTGTCGCACCGAGGCATACAGGTCCTCGTAGGCACGGTAACCAAAAATCGGTTCATCGCGTTTGAGTGTGCTGTTGTTTTTGATCGTCGAGACCAGCGATAGGCCATCCAGGTCTTTGTACTTCGATGGATCGCCGCCCGCGATCTCGAGGAGCGTTGGAAACAGATCGGTCGATTGAACAATGCTGTTGTTTTGCGAGCCCGGTTTGGTAACGCCAGGCCAGTGGAAGACGAACGGCACCCGGGCTCCGCCCTCGTAGAGCGTGTCGATTTTCTTGCCGCCATGAAACGGCGGGTTGTCAAACGCGCCTCCTTGATCGGACAACAAAATGACGATCGTATTGTCTTCGATTCCTTTGGCTTTGATAGCGTCGCGGACGCGTCCTACCGATTCGTCGAGTGCTTTGACCATCGCAGCATAATGTGCGTAGGCTCCTGTTACACCTTTTTCTTGAAAATGCTTGACCAGGTCTTCGCGTCCATCATGCGGTCCGTGAACGGTGTAATACCACAACGACAACATGAACGGTTGGGCTTTGTGATAGCTGTCAATAAACTGAACCGATTCGTCGGTCAATTTGTCGGTCAGATAGCGATCTGTCTCATCGGCTAGAACGTCCGAGTTGACAAAGTAAGGAGGATGATACGACTTTGGATGTCCCCAGTTCGATGTGCCAATCTGTTCGTCAAAACCTTGCTTGACAGGATGATATTCCTCGTGGCCGAGATGCCACTTGCCGACAAATTCGTTGTAATAACCGAGTTCATCAAGCGCCTCGGCATAAGTGGTTTCTTCGAGCGGCAACCAATTGCGACAGGGAAACTGGGCGGGATCGGTTTCAAGCAGATTGAACTCTGTCTTTGTTCTGCCGAATATATCAAAATCGGGGTGCTTGGGGCCGGTGGGAATGTGACGCACCAGGTCCAGTCGCACCGGATGTTTGCCTGTCAAAAGGGTGCCGCGGCTAGGGCTGCATGTCGGACACGCGATATAGGCTTGGCGAAAATCGAGGCCTTCGTGAACCAGTTTGTCGATATTTGGCGTTTCAAATACCGGGTTACGACACCCCATGTCGGCCCAACCATAATCGTCAACAAACAGCAAGACGATATTCGGCTGTTTGGGGCTCGTCGTGGTCACCGCATCGGCCGCAGTAACGTTCGTCCACGGTAGAACGGCCAACAGTAGAAAAAACGCGGTCGTCATCTTGATCATGGAGTCTGCCGTGGATTGAAGGGACGAAGGTGAGTGCGACTATTGGTGTCGTCGTTGAATCTCGTTTTGATCGTGGGATCGATCCACGACACACTCTCTTGCTCAATACTTGCCGTTGGTGCCAAACATCTCTTTTTTCGAAGGACGCGGACGAACACGAACGCTGTGATCGGGTTCCCCCGTGACTCGATCAAATTCGTCCGGGGTACGCTGTGAAGGTAAATAGTCAGACGTTTCTTCGCTCCAAGTCGCCAATGCCTGCGTCAACCGTTTGCGGACCGATTGGTACGCTGGGTCGTCGATGCGATTGCTCAATTCGCCAGGATCACGCATCAAGTCATACAATTCCCACTGCGGACGCGGCGACACAAAACAAGTTTGTTGTTCCTTTGTTAATTTGCCTTCGTTGTGCAGTCGCAACATCGCTTGCCACGAAAGTCCGCGACCGGCGTCAGCCGAAGGCGTTGGAGGCAAGTCGACGTAGTCGTTGCGAATCAGTTTGAAATGTTGGTCTACGACACAGCGTGCGTGATCCTCGTAGTCGTGCCAGTGGTCTTCGGCAAACGCGTATTGGCGAGACTCGGTCATTGGGTCACGCAGGACCGGTGCAAAACTGTTTCCTTCGAGCTGCATCGCATCCTTCCTGTCTTTGCTGACATTCGCCAGTTCTAAAAAAGTGGGAGCGATGTCGATCGCACTGACCAGTGATTTCGTGGTCACGCCGCCGCGAATCTCGTCGGGCCAGCGGACGATCCATGGGGTGCGAATGCCGCCGTCGTACAGCGTCGTTTTATCGCGAGGAAACGGACGGCCATTGTCGCTGATGAACAAGATTACGGTGTTTTTCGCTACGTTTTGTTCGTCGAGCTTCTTCATGACTTTACCGACATAGGTATCCAGTCGACCGATTTCGTCATAGTAAAGCCGCAAGTCCTCGCGCACGTCCCTGGTGTCAGGCAAATGAGGCGGCACGATCACGTCGTCATGGTGATGCGGTGGATCCAATGCTCCTACGCTGTATTCGCGATGCGGGTCCAGTGCGGCCAGCCACAGAAAGAACGGCTTGTCACGCGGACGGTCATCGATCGCCCGCTCCCAATCTTCGCAGCCGCTCGGTTGGGCCGCGATCATCTTTGGCGGTTCACCGTCCTTGCCCGATGGCAACACAAAGCCCGCCGTGGATGCTTCGTAGATTCGGTCGAAATGGTCACGCACGGCGTCGCCCAAGTGCCATTTGCCCGCAGCCGCCGTGTAGTATCCGGATTGTTTTAACTCCGCCGCCATCGTCTTGCTCTCCGGCGGCAATGGCCAATGCAATTGCTCGGCCCCGGTGTTGTGCGGATACTTGCCCGTCAAGATGCTCGATCGCGAAGGGCTACACGAATTGGTGGTCAGATACGCATGTTCGAACCGGAGTCCCTCGTTTGCAAGTTGGTCGATGTGGGGCGTGCGGATCGCGGGATGCCCATAAGCACCACAGTCGTCCCAGTTCATATCGTCGGCGATAATCAAAACCAAGTTCGGCCGTTCCGTGTTTTCGGCGGCACACAACGACAAGCAAAGACAGAAACAAACGACAACGGGATACAACAATCGAAGGATGGGAAACGCTTTCATCAAAAATGCCCGACTTGGGTTCGAGAAGTAAGGGATAAGTTGTTAAGCAATGGGGGCGAATCTGTTCAGCATAATCGACTGCTGCCATTCTGTTATTGATCAAGCACAGATTGGACCCAGTCTCGGACTTGTGCGCGGTAGACGCTTTCCTTGTGCATCCACAGGTCGGTATGCGGGTGCACGACATCGCCTTCGGGAATCGCAAAGAGTTGGCTGGTAGGCACATCAACAAAGGTAAAACGAGCCAACTCTTGATGATCCCCTAGGAATACATCGCGCACCGTACTGGCGTGGGTTCCACAAACCAGCACTGGACGGCCATCGAGTCGGGCCAGTCGTGTTAACGCCGAGGCACGATCGCTGTCGGGGTAGCCCCATGTCTTTTCACCATCAAAATGGTCATGCGTCACGAAGCCTTTCCAAAGACCGGCGATTTCGTCGTCGGCGAGTCCAATATAGCTGGTTGCGATAGCCCCACGTGAAAAACCACAGAGGATGACGTTGTCGGGATCGCCTGCGAATTCGGCACAGATGCGAGGAAGGTTGGTTTTGCAGTAATCGATGGTGGCTTGTTTGTCACCCCACCACGTCACCGCATTTTTTTGTCGTCCGATCTCAACATACGGCATGCAAACCCAAACAAAACCTCGTCCGCCGCTGATGCCGTAACCCAAATTGGCGTCGCCGACTTCGCCGCTGGAATTGCAGGCCGCCCACTTGTTACCGGTGTACTCGACGATCACTGGAAACTTGCCCCCAGGTTTCCAATCCAGCGGCAAATACAGCGAGTGATGAACCTGAGTTCCCTCGTACTCGGGCGCGGTCTGGCGCACTCGTTTGCCCGCCCCTGGGGAACCCTCGGTCATCGCCGGTGATACGAGATCGAACGTGGTCAAGGATTTCACTTTGTTAACGGGGTTGGCGATTGCCCGAGCATCCGAATGGGAATCGGACTGGGCATCACACGAAGAAACCGCGAACACGCAAACTAGGATCAGAGCAAAGAGACGATGACGGTTCATGGAAACAAGCGTATTGCGATATCGGGAGGAGCGTGTTTTGCTGTTGGTTCTGTGTGTCCAACCGCGCACACGCCAAACTTAGCAGGAAGCCAGGAACCTCATGCTGAGGAAGCCCAGCATACCGAGGAAGCCCAGCATGCCGAGGAAGCCCAGCATGCCGAGGAAGCCCAGCGATATGGTCGCAAGCAGCAGTGCGAGCAGTGTATTCTAGTTTAGCGGATGAGCCTTTGCAGCATTGGATCGATCATGCCCGGGCGAGGTGGTAAGATGAGAGATCGAGCTTTTTCGTTGCGATTTCCGTCGGTGAGCGTGCATCGATCCCTGTTTTGTCGAATTGGATTACGATTGAGTTGACATTTTCGCTGCCGGCGACATTCGCACTGACAGAGGTGCGGCGAAGGTAGATGGCATTGGGCTTGCGCCACGCAGCCTGGAAAATCAAAGTGAGAACGAAGTGACCGTAACAACTCCCCCCCAAAGGCCGATGATGAAAAAATGGAAAAGCCCTGTACTGGCATTGGCAGTCGTGATCGCGACGATCGCCGCATTTGCCGGCACGTCGAGACTGATCGCCGCGGATGATCGTCAACCGAACATCGTCTTGATCATGGCTGATGATCTCGGCGTCGAGGGACTTGGGTGCTATGGCGGACTCAGTTATGCGACGCCCCACTTGGACCGACTTGCCGCCGAAGGACTTCGCTTCTCGCACGCTCATGCTCAGCCTCTCTGTGCGAACACTCGCATGCAGCTGATGACGGGGATGCACAACGATCGCAACTGGATTTGCTTTGGGATTATGGACCCGAGCGAGAAAACGTTTGGTCATTATTTGAAACAGGCTGGTTATAAAACGGCAATCGCGGGCAAATGGCAGCTGCAGAGCTACGATCCACCGGACTACCCCGGTTCGGAAGCTCGGCGTGGCATCGGGATGCACCCCAAAGACTCCGGCTTTGATCAATACGCCTTGTATCATTCGTTGCACACCGAAGACAAAGGCTCGCGGTACGCCGATCCCACTTGGCTCGAAGACGGCACGCTGATCAAGGCCGAGGGCCAATATGGGCCTGACCAGTGGGTGAATTACATCAATGAGTTTATGGAGCGTGAAAAAGCCAACCCGTTTTTTGTCTATTATCCGATGGCGCTTCCTCATTGGCCGATGAACCCCACACCGGACAGTGCCGATTGGAGTGATCCGGCAAAGCGGTTCGAGGAAGACCCTCGCTATTTCAAGGACATGGTCGAGTATATGGACAAGTGCGTCGGCAAGATCGTAAAGAAAGTCGACGACCTTGGTTTGCGTGAGGATACCTTGATCCTGTTCTACAGCGACAACGGCACCCATCTTACAATTACGTCGCAAACGAAATCGGGGCCTGTTGCCGGAGGCAAGGGGTTGCCCTCGGACGCGGGAACGCATGTGCCGTTGATCGCAAATTGGCCGGGCAAGGTTCAGCCAGGCGTTTCGGATGCGCTCGTCGATTCGACCGACTTTCTTCCCACTTTGATGCAGGCGGCAGGGCATCCATTGCCATCGGACCACGACTTGGATGGGATCAGCTTTTATCCGGAATTGGTCGGAGCGGATTCTTCGGCGCCACGTCGCAAGTGGATCTACTCGTTTTACGATCCTCGTCCGGGATGGGACAAAGATCAGTTTACCCGGCATGTCTCGGCCCGCGATCGACGCTGGCATCTGTACGCAACCGGACAGCTTTTTGACGTTGAAGCGGACGTTTTAGAGCAGCAGCCAATCACCGCCGAGGAGGATACCCCAGAGACCGCGGCGGTGCGAAAACGTCTTACTGCGGTGCTCGAATCGCAATCGCAAACCGACGAACCCGTGCCATTAAATAAAACCGTGCAGTAAAACGATCGATTGCACGTGTCAGGGATGTCGCGGAACATCCCTGGCACCGTGTAAGCTTCTCGCTGGACGATCAGTCTTTCCACTGCAGCTTGATTGGCTTTGTTTCGCCCGCTTTGAAATCCACGGTAATGGTATCGGATTCCGGCAGTACCGAATTGCCTGATACCGTTGCTGCAGTGACATTACGGCGCAGTTGAATTTGGATCGTTTGTGCCTTCTTGCTCGTCACCACCGCCGTCAATTCGCGGCGAGGAAAATCCCAACGCAGTGAATCGACTCGAGCTTGCGTCCGACACATCACGCCTTGGATCGAGCCCTTTGGCAATTTGTCAGAGCAGGCTGGCAGAAATTCAATCACGCCTGGTCGCGAGTAAACCAGCATCTCCATGATCACCGACGGGATCGAGTGCAATGCGTCTGAATTGTAGATCACGCCTGGATTGTGAGACGTAAACAGGCTGCGGTAAAAGTAGTTCCCTTGCATCAAGAACAACAGATTGCCATAGACCAATTCGGGTTGTTTCAGTCGGGTACCGATCAGGGCGGTATGAGCCAATCCGTGGGCACTGCCGTTTCCACGCCCTCGTTTAGCAATCGCCACACGAGCCGCCTCGAACAATTTCGCGTTCTCTGGCGTCAATTCCAAGCTTGGCCAGGCAAGATACAAATGCGAAACGTGGCGATGATTGTATTGATCTTGAATATTGGGGTGCGACCATTCCTGAAGCGCGCCGTCCTCGTTGGTCACATAGGGTGGCAGCTTCGCTAGGATGGTTTGCCACGTTTCGATCTTGTCTTGATTGCGATCCAATTCATTGCTGACCGTGATCAGATTGGTCAGCAATTCCCGAATCGCGGAAATGTCCATCGTTGCATTGGCAACGACGGCCGAGTCGGTGTTGCTAGGATGGTTCTCGGGTGAGTACGACGGGGCGATCAGGAATTTGCCGTTGCTGTCATAAGTGTTCAAAAAGTCTTCGTAGAATAACGCGGCCTTTTCCATCATGGGCAACAGTCGGTCGACCATAAATGCTTTGTCGCCGCTGCACTGGTAATGCTCGTAACACGGAGACAATAACCAAGCAGCCGCAGCAGTCCAGTGATTGCCTGGCCATTTGCCGAAGTGGGTGTGCAGGCCACGGCGACCGGATGTTCGCGTTCCGGCCAAATAACCCCGGCATCCAAACAGATTTTTCGCGTTGATTTCCCAGTCCGGAGCGATCCGCTCGAGCATTGTCATGTAGCTGTCGATCGCTTCGGGAAGGTTCGCTTGAGCGGCAGCGGAAATCTGTAGATTGAGATTCGCATCAAGCGTAAAGTCGCCCGACCATTCCGGACGCCACGCCCCGTTCCAAATACCCATCAAATTCGGTGGGTTGTCGCCGGAGCTCGAAATCAAACCGTAGACGCCCATGTTGAAAATCTTTTCCAACAGATACGGATTGATGCGTTCTTGGCTTTTTTGCGTTTGGATGAGTGTTTCGTTGCTACCATCCTCGAAACCCGTTTTGTCGAGATGCAGACGGACCCGCTTGAACATCTCGTTGTGAACCGCAGTGTGCGCTGTGAGTAGTTCGTCGTAGGATGCGAGATCAGCGATGCGTTTCTTACTGGTGGCGATCTGTGTGTTCGAAGCGGGGTCGGTAGGAATCACTTCGGCCAGAATTTCGACGTTGTCAGCAGCGGAAATCGAGATCACGTTCCCCTGGTCGCTTAGTGTTCCGCCGTCGTTTCGGACGTGGACAATCACGTCATAGCCGCGATCGTAAATTTGATATTGAACGCAAAACGTCAGCCAGTTTTGCTCGGCTTTCTTTTCGAAGGGTTCGACCAGAGGGTAGTTCAGTTCCGAAAACTTCTCTGGAAACAACGTTTTCAGATTGCGGGTGATATTGTTTTGCTTTTCTTTTGCTCCCCTGATTTTCGTAGCAACGGCCTGTTGATCAAGGTCGATCGTGACGTTGACGGAAGCAGCGGTCGAGGCCGTGATGTGCGTTGCGATCACGTTCGCCGGTCGCGAGACAACGGATTTTCGCTGATAGTCGGTGTCGTTGGCGGACCACTGCACCACGATCTCACCATCCGTGTAGCCGGTGCTGCGGCGATATTCGGCGACATCCCCAGCGAACGTTTGCTCGATGTTCATCACACAGGCGGGGTGATAGGGATCGGTCCACAGGATATCGGGATGCCCCTTTTCGAACGCTCGTTTGAGTGCGAGCGTTTCAGCTTCGCGGTACTTCTGTTGCTTGATCAATTCTTTGACTTGCGGAATGACATCCGCGATGTCGGCCGGTTCAATGTCTTCGGTACCGATGAACTCGTACAGCATTTCATGGTTGAAGATGATCTTCTCGTGCTGGGGATCTCCGTAAACCAAGATGCCCATTTTTCCGTTGCCGCTAACGAGAGCATCTTGCCACGCGGTAGCCGGGGTATCGCTGAAGTTTGAATTCAGTGGACGATTGATTTGAGCATTACAATTTTGAGCAATACAAGTGGTGCAGATCGTCAGTAGGGCCATCCATGCCAACAGAGGGCGTCGCGTTATCGTCAAAGGTTTACTCTTGAGATTGGGAAATTGTGAGTCGGTGAGCCAGCAGCGTTTGCTGCGAGGCCAGTGAATGAATACGAAAATTTCGAGGCCGCCGATGTCGGACGCTAAGCATGATCCCTGTCACCGATTTTTAAGGCTGTTTTTGTCTGTTTGTGACTGCAGTTGCACAATCAAAATCGCAAAGTTTTCAGCCTCGGGTTTGGGAAAGCTTGGCCACTGAGTGATCGTTCTCTTGATCGGTTCGCCAAAGGTTCCGCTGATCGGATCGAACCAAGTAGCTGTCATCGTTTGCCCTTGTCGATCCTTGGGAAGTCGAACTCCGATGTGCTCGTTTTCTTTGGGGACGTAGTACACGAACAGGTCTTTGTTGTTGTGCAGACAGAAACCGCTACTGCTCTTTTTGTCTCCGGCTTTCAGTCGCCCGATATCGTATTTGTCGACCAGCGTCCGCATGTGGCGGTAGTAATCAAGACGCGGTTGCGATTCTGCATCCATCGCGTTGATATCGGGAATGATCACATTCCATGCGGCACCTTGCCAGTAATGTGTCGGATATGTGCCGGCAAAAACACACTGGTACGCGCGTTCTAGGCAGACTTCCGGTGACGTGTAGTCTCCCGTGAAAACGACGTAGGGACCTCGCTCGTACCCGCCATGTTCGATATTCAAGATCGGTTGGTTTGGGAAATCGTCACACACGTTACGCATCACGCTGTATAGCTCGGAACTCCACAGTTGCACCGAGACGAAATCCAGATTTTGGGGAAATCGCCTGCAGTAGCTGTAGTCATGCACGGTGACCAACCGCTTGTACGCATCCAGGTTACGCAGTCGTTCGATCCGCTGGCTGATGTAGTTCACATCATTGTGTCCGTAGCCGAGTGCCTCTTTGGAAATATCCCAAACCAGATTTGGGTAGGCTTGATAGCGGCGGACAACGTAATCGAAATAACGGTTGTCGGCTTCGGAGTTGGCCTCGGGCCAGTTCACTTGCTTGTTCCAAACGTAGATCATCAAGTGCGCTGCGATTCCTTTTTGATCGAGGTAATCGATGACGCGGTCCAGACGTTGGAAGTACTCGATGTTTAATTTGGAGTGATCTGGATCGACGTTGCTGCCAGCGAAGGGGAATACCTTTGGGCTGCCGTATTCGTACTTGGGGTCGAGTTGCGGATCTTTGGCCCAATTGACGTCGTAAGCAAAGACATTCATCACGACTTGGTTAAAGCCTTGCCGTGCCAACGTATCAACCAATTTTCGTGTGTTCGGGATGTCGTCGGCGTTTTCGGCGTCCAACGCGAACAACCAATCGCACTCAAATGCGATGGGGTAGTAGGCGTCGCCATTTTCGTACTGGAATCGGCGCGAGTGTTTGGGATCAACCACCACACCTCCCTTGCGTCCGGTTGCAGCATCCGCGACCGAGATGGTGCCCTGGTTTCCATCGAGCGCCGGCAGAGAGGACTTTGTTGTATAGTTCCAGCTGCCTGGCGTGGGCGGAGTAAAGCGAATGACGAAGCGATTGCCACCATCAAAGAACCCTGGCACCTCGAGACTTCGGCCTGCGGTGTTCACGAACTTTGCAGACACATCGACATCCACCGGATGTGCGGGAAGTTCGCTGGCGGCAAGACGGATCTCCGATACTTCGCACTGCTGAGCCGAAATGGGAGCGTTTTCTGACGTCAACTGTCTCGCTGGTTGCTCCGCCGCGGACGACATTGTGATTGCCATCCCAATTAGCAGGGCGGCAAGGAACCGCAGCGGCGTCGTTGCTGTCACCATCCATCGTGAGCGCGACGGCATCTTTGAATTCATAAATCGAGGTCACTTAAAAACGAAGAAGAGCTGGAGAGCGGGAAGGACACGCAGGTCTGTTGTACCCGACGGCCATCACCACGTGGATAGTAAATAAGGCAATCAAACGCACCTAGGCTATCATGGTCACGTGATTGATTTACTTCCGGTCGCCCCTACCTTCACCTCGTTTTTCCGCAAAAAGTTTGAGAAATCTCTCTGAAAAGTCGGCAGCGGCTCATCGTGCTCGCGCGACGGCTCAGGATTTCTAGGCTGCTCGGGACATCCTACTTAGCAGATTCCGAGGATTCGCTTCGCCACACCAGCGGTGGTTGCGAAGCTTCGTTGGGGATCAACGCCATCATCAACAGAAAGACCCCAACGACAATGTGGTTTTGATGAACGGGGGGCGGAGGCGCTACAGAAAAACGTCCCCACGCCATCAAGCCGGTCGCAACCACCAAGATCAACAGATGGGCGTGTCGTGTCGGTCGCCAGTAGGACAACCCGGCTAAAGTGCTGATAACAAGGGCGATGATGAAATCAGCCCATAAAATTACAGGATCGACCGGCGACTGAAAGACAAACGGACTGGCAGCAAGCCACACTGCCGTCATGATTTCGATGACGCGTCCCCACATCATGACACCTCGCGTGAGAGAAGTTTTTCACCAGCTTGATCAAGTTGCTCGTTGCGAGACCCCCAGAATGCTTTCCAGAACAACTTCACGTCGTGGTGATCTTGCCAAACAATTTTTAGATACGCCAGTGAAACACGGACTTCGTCCCAAGCCCAGTAGACCAAGATCAGCGAGATTGCGGCGGTGACCAAACACAGAAAACACCATTCACCCAGGACAAGTGCTTGAATCACAACCAACACCACACTGACGATTCCCAGCGGAATCACGTCGATCCCAAATAGAATCACGAGCCACGGACGGTATTGCCAGCGACGCGGTGACCCGGCAAACCCAAGAATGGCGTCACCGAGATACGCTAGTACGCCGAGCGCGGCATCGTGTATCCCCAAAATGCGATACATTGACATCGCGGTGTCCGATTTGAGCACACGGTTGCTGCCATCACCGAACACCGGGTCCCATGCGCTATCAATCAGCCCCCACTGGTAAAGCGAAAGATGCGACGAAATGATCGCCGCAACAAACGCCAGCAGGCAAATCGGAAGTCGTTGGCTCCACGCCGACGGGTTGTGTTTGTACGGCGGTACGGGCCGGTTCAGCGAATCGGCCTGTTCGCGGTCAGCGGTCGTGGGCGATTGACGCATCCTTTATTCCTGTCGGGTGAGGCGGGGACGTTTGCTGCGTTTCATAGAGGGCTTATCGCTCAAGTCCGTTTTGTTGATACCACTTGTCGGGATCTTCCTTCAGCGCCGCCGTCATCTTTGGCAACGTCATCGCCAACGAATGCTTCGGCTCCCATCCAAGCAATTCTTTGGCTCGCGAGATGTCCAAGGCGTAGTGGTCGTCGGCCATCGAGACCATGAACGGTTTGATAAACGCGTCGCCGCCTTGCACTGCATCACTGATCGCCGCCCCGACTTTCGCCACCGGTTTAGGGATTTCCATTGTCGACCATTCCTTGCCGTGCAATTGTTTGCCGATCAAGTTCTGCAGCGTTTGATACGACAGCGTTTCCTCTTCGCCGATCAGGATTGCTGTTTTAGGCGGGATTTGATGACGACGCTCGACGGTACGGACGATCGCATCGACGACATCGTCGAGATGTACCGCAGCTTGCCCCGCGTCGGTATCCCCAGGAAAAAAGCGAGCTTGAAAATCTTTTTCATAGATCCGTTTGATCTGCTGGACCATCGTGGGTTGGCGGCCATATTCGGTGTAGGCTCCTGCAACTCGCAAGAACACCGAGCGAACATTCGGACGACCTTCTCGGATGAGTCTTTCGGTTTCGATCTTGCTCTTGGGATACGGCCATTTCGCTTCAAGCGGATCGTCCTCGTGAATCCGTTCACCGACCTTGCACGGTGCGTGAACTAGCATCGTGCTAGTGAACACAAACTGCTCGACTTCGAATTCGTCCAACGCGTTGAGCAATCGATCCGTTCCATTGATGGTTACTTTGTCGTAGAGATCGCTGTCTTCGCCCGAGAAATCGTAGTAGGCAGCCATATGCACGACGCTGGCGAGTTTTCCCGAGGTTCTGCGTTGAACTTTCGCGATCGCACCCTGGACCGAAGCGTAATTGGTGATGTCACACTCGACATCATGCACATGCTCAAGCGACTTGGGCGGCTCGGGCAATCCGACCCGGTCAAATCCAAATACTTCGTAGCCAGCTTCAGCTAACCGGCGGCAAGTCGGGTTGCCGAGCAATCCAGAGCTGCCGGTGACAATGACGCTAGGGCGTTCGCTAGACATGTTTTTTTCTCTGAAATGAAAGTCAATCAATTCCTTACCAAGACAACTCCTTCGTCAGAGCATCGCAACTCCCATGCCAACGAATCGTTGCTTTGGGGGTGAGCAAATTAGATCGTGTAGAACACGGCCAATCCGGCAAGGTAGGTCGCTAGCACCGCAAACGAATCGACTCCCATTCCAAATACAGTCTTGTCTCGTCGCTCCAGAATTCCCCACAAATACAAACTGGTGACGACAATTCCCAACGCCGCCAAGAACGCCGCGGACGGCTGCAAGGCGTCAAATAGGTTGCCTTCACGATAAGCCAATTCCGCAGGCAAGAACAACGCGATCTCGAGGCTGTTCGTACCAAGGATATTTGCCGCCGCCATGCTGTAGGCACCAAAACGGACTGCGGAATAGGTCGTACTCAACTCAGGCAAACTTGTCACCAATGCGACCAACGTGGCGCCGACAAAGCTTTGCCCCACGCCTGTCTGCTCAGCGATCACTTCGCCTGAAACCGCGACAAAGTAACCGCCGGTCAAGACAATCGATGAGGCAACGGCAAAGTAGCCGACCAAGCCGCGTGTGGAGACGTCTCGGTACTGATCTTGATGTGCGTCCTTGATATCACGAGCCGATTCGGGGGGCTGGGCAATCTCACCTCGCGGTTCCCAACGCGGGTCTCCTTCATAACGATAGATCACCCACAATGACGAAACGTACGCAGCAAATAGCAGGATCGGCCAGACTCCAACGCCAGCAATCGAGAATAGTTCGCCGCTTGAAACGGCCGCCGACGCCAACGCGATTAATGCGATCAGCATCACGCCAACCATGATCAATGACGACTGCGGCGAAAACAGAGTGAGCGGGCGACCACGCAGTACAAACGCATCAATCAATGCCAGTACCGCAACTTGCATCACCACGCCTCCGAGCAGATTATTCCCCGCCAACTCGGCCGCTCCGGAGTAGGATGCCGTTAGCGTTGTCGCCAGCTCAGGTAAGCTGGTGGCACCGCCAAGCAACAAGGCACCGGCAAACGCTTTTCCTAATCCTGTCCGGTCCGCAAACAGGTCGACGTACTTGCTGAGCTTTGTGCCAGCGAACCAAACAAAAATCGCCGCGACAGCAAAGATTCCAAAATTGATCGCCAGGGACTGGGACTGCAAATCGAGCATTGAAATCAACTCAATGATAAGAGCAAACAAGTGAATTTCGTCGCGGCAACCGCTTGCTGGCTTTCTCGTTCCGCTGCGATCAGGAGGTGGTGGCTCGAGCGGACTGCTGCCGCACCACACGCCAAATCCACCATGCGAACAGGCCCGCGACTACCGCCATGCTGACCCAGCTCAACGGGGCCGCTAGGTCTTTGTAATGATCGCCAAGCCACCATCCGATCCCGGCTAGCAGCGCGGTCCAAAGCACGGTCCCGATCGCGGTAAACAACGAAAATCGGCCGACCGGCATTTCTGCAAATCCAGCCGGCACACTAATCAATGTGCGTATCCCTGGGATCATCCGGCATACCAACACCGCGACACTTCCCCATTTTTCAAACCAATCATCGACTTGATCCAAGTCGCGACGGGTGATCGTTAACCAAGCACCATGGCCGTCAATCCAACGAGCCAGCCGATCCTTGCCAATCCAACGGGCGAGCAAATACCACGCAAACGCGCCCAGAAACGAACCGATGCTCCCCGCTGTGACCACGGCGACAAAGGACACATTTCCTTGGCTTACCGAGTACCCCGCCCACGGCATCACGATCTCCGATGGCATCGGCGGAAAGATATTTTCAGCCAGCATCAGGAGACCTACTCCTGCAGCGCCAAACTGTTCCAAAAATTCAGTGATCCACTTTTCCATGTTCAAGCTTTACGGCAACCCGCGTGCCAGCGGCACATGATCTGCATTGCGATCGCAAAATGATGACATGGTTAAAAGAATTAGATCCGATCTACCAAGCATTGGCCGCAGGCTTGTTTACATGGGGCCTCACCGCCGTGGGGGCGGCATTGGTTTTCGGTTTGGTACGCGTCAATCGAAAATTGCTCGATGCAATGCTTGGGTTTGCAGGTGGCGTGATGTTGGCGGCAAGCTATTGGAGCCTGCTGGCACCGTCAATCGCAGTGTCCGAAGAACAGGGATGGCCTAGCTGGTTTCCTGCCGCGATTGGATTTCTAGCCGGAGGGGCTTGTTTGTGGGGACTCGACCAACTGCTTCCCCATCTGCACCGCGGGCTGCCAACTGAATCCGCCGAGGGGCCTCGTACCGCTTGGCAGCGTAGCGTGCTGCTGATCATCGCAATTACGCTGCACAACATTCCTGAGGGGTTGGCAGTGGGCGTTGCCTTGGGCAGTGCCGCCAGCGGTTTGGAATCCGCCAGCTTGGGCAGTGCCACCGCATTGGCAATCGGCATTGGCGTGCAAAATATGCCAGAAGGGGTCGCGGTTGCTGTGCCGCTACGGGGCGAAGGAATGAGTCGCATCAAGGCTTGGATGATCGGTCAAGCCTCGGCTCTCGTCGAACCAGTGGCTGCCGTTGTCGGCGCCGCGGTGGTGATGTTCGCCGCGCCTGTGCTGCCGTTCGCACTTAGTTTTGCCGCCGGCGCCATGGTGTATGTCGTGGTCGAAGAGTTGATCCCCGAAACACAGCAACAAGGCAACGACGATTTGGCAACCCTTTGTCTGATGCTGGGGTTCACCGTCATGATGATCTTGGATGTCTCGCTGGGATAATCGCTCTTGGCAACTTGGAATTGCGTCCATCCAGTCTTGTTGCTTCTCAAAAATTTGATTTTTTGAAAAAAAATTGAACCGCACACGTCCTCGAATGACATCTATGTAAATGTTGGATATCGGACGCATCTTGTGGTGGTTCGGTCAAGAGTTTCGATTTTGTGAGCCGCTTGGCAGGCTATCGATACCAAAAAGCGAGAACAAATTTTCTGGTTTCCGAATTTCGGTGTGGTGCTGAAAGACCCGTTATTGCCCGTAATATTTGACTATGGGCTCAATTGTTCTTAGCATTCGTTTGTGACGCGTGCGGTATCGGACTCACACACGCGTCCAACGCTCTTACTCTTTTCTTGTCAGCTGCCAAATTGATGTTTTGGTGATTTTAGGCCACGTTATGTCACTGCGTGGCGTTGTGATCCAGATCTAGAGGTGTTCGATCAACCTGTGCCTGCCCAATGCTTTCCGCGATGGCGCCTGCGAATGTTGTTCAGATCAGCCTCGAGTCGCCGCCGGTTGTCGAAACGCGGGGGCGCCAAGGTTTTTCGGTTTTCTTTTTCTCAAAGGTTTTTTCCATGAATACGAATCGTCCTCTATTAGTACGCAGCGGTTTCACGTTAGTGGAATTGCTGGTTGTCATTGCAATCATTGGTGTGCTCGTCGGTTTATTGTTGCCCGCGGTCCAAGCGGCACGTGAAGCCGCTCGTCGGATGAGCTGCAGTAACAACTTCAAGCAGCTTGGTCTGGGAATGCACAATTACCACAGCGCTTACAACGGGCTGCCGATTCACGGCAGCGGTACCGAAGATGCCACGTTGAGTAATTCCTATTGGTGGTCGAATACCAAAAATGCAAGTCAGAATCAGTTGTCGGCATTGGTCGGTCTGACTCCGTTCATTGAGCAGCAAGCGGTATGGGAAAACATTAGTAACCCGAACGACTTCAACACTGACGGATCCATTGACTTTCCCGCGATGGGACCGAGTCCTCAAAATTGGCTGGACTACGCGCCCTACAACACTCAACTTGCCACGCTGCGTTGCCCTAGCGATCCCGGCCAAGGGTTACCCGCTGCGGGACGAACCAACTATGCAATGTGCGGTGGGGACTCGGGGCGTTGGATCAACTTCGGTGCCCGCGTCGACAACCCTTGGCGTGAGCTCAATAGCGCTCAAGCAGAAGAGCAGCGTGCGGCCGATCGTGGTGTGTTTGTTTGTTACAAGCAGATGAAGTTCCGTGATATCTTGGATGGTTTGTCGAACACGATCGCGATGGCGGAAATTGCGACGGACCTTGGGGACAAGGACAAGCGAACGATCTCGTACGATCGCCCGAGTTGGAGCTATCCTGGTCCTCGGGACAATCCGTCCGAATGCGGCAGCGGGGGACTCGTCGATGCAGCACGTCCTCAATTCTGGGCTGCGTCTACCCCGACCGACAGTTCATCGAACGGTCGAGGTTACCAATGGTTTAGTCGTTTGCCGCTATATTCGATGGTGACCACGATTCTGCCGCCGAACAAAGAGCTTTGCGGATACGATCGTGGCGTGGATCTAATCGTTTTGCCGCCTTCCAGTCGTCATCAAGGTGGTGTTCACGTGTTGATGGCCGATGGCGCGGTGAAGTTCATCACCGATTCGATCGAAGCTGGCGATTCGACCGCACCGATGGTCCATCGTTGGGGAAATGCCACGAACAAGAATCAACCTGGCGCTCCGAGCCCGTACGGTTTGTGGGGAGCGTTGGGGAGCCGCGCGTCCAAGGAAACGATCGACGCCGAATTCTAATTCCCATCCGGCATTTCTGTAGAGCAGGCCCAGTAAAAAGGGCCCAGCAAAAAAGGCCCAGAAGAACGGTTTCGTCGATTCGTCGCGAAAGCCGTCTCTGGGCCGCTCTCTCCTGCTCCGTTCGATTTCTGTGCTCGAACAGGGCACCCACTCTTACATTCCAATTGATTGAAAGTTAACGATGAAACGATTCCGATTGTTGTCTCTGTTATCCATGATGTTTTGTCTTAGCCTTGGTTGTGGCGGCAGTCAGTCGTCGAGTGTCTTGGACAACGCAAGCGAAGAAGAAATTGCCGAAGTCCGTGCCGCGATCGAGGAAGAGCAGCGGAAGATGGAGAAAGGATTCCAAGAAGGCGTATATGACCAAAGCAAGCCTTTGCCAAAACAGTGATGAAATGGATCGGCAAGCGTGCATTACCTAATGCGTCATGACACGCTTAAGCGTGTTCCCAAGCGATCGGCGGCGATCACGCTACTGGCGTTCATGATTCTCTTGTGCTCCGGCTGTGGCGGTGTTCGTTCGCCACAGACGGACACATCCCAGACAGACGATTCAGCTCTTTCCACCGCGTACACATTGCTGCGTCATGCGGTGACCGCAGGTCGATGGAAAGAGGCGTCCCAGTACTCACATGCAGCATTGATCGAACGTCCCGAGGATCCCGAGGTGATGTTCTTGGCAGCGAAGGTTGCCTTTCATAATGACGACCCTCGATTGTCAACCGAGTTGCTCGCGAGTGCGTGCTCGCTTGAATCTTACGTCAACGACAATCGCGTCCACCAAGCGGTGGTGACGCTACTTTCGATGGGGCGGCTGTATGACAGTATGGAGTTGCTCGAAGAGACCGTTCGTCATCGTCCCGAACATCATCTGTTTCGGCGGCGGTTAGTCGACTTCTATGCGATGGCCGAGCGTCCTGAGATGGCGGCACCGCACCAACGCGTATTGGTCCAGCAGCGTCGTTTTTATCTGTCGTTGTTGCTGCAGCTCGCGTCATCGGGCCCTCGGACGCTCGAGGAGGACTCAGTGCAATTGTTGGTCGATCGCAACCCTCAAGATCTGCGGCCGTTGTTGGCAAAAGCAAAACGGCATTTTGACCAACGCCGCGATGATCTCAGCATGAAATTGCTGGAGGACATCTTGGATCGCCATCCTGATTTTGCTGCCGCCCATGCGTTGGCAATTTCAGTGGTAGCGAGATCGGTCGATCCTGATTCAATTCCGGCATCCGCCGCGCAAACGCCCACGGAGGTCGAGTCGTATGTTCGCTACTGGATTGCGCTGGGCGACTGGGCGATCTGCCAATCAATGACCGAAGTTGCCGTGCGTTGTTATTGGGAAGGGACTCGCCGCGATGCGAACAACAGCGAGTGTTGGATAAAACTGAGCTCAAGTTTGCAGCGGTTAAGCGGTCAGCATCCTGGGCCAGAATGCAACGCAAACATTCGCAATGTCCAACAGCGTGCCTCGTTGCTCAACCGTTTGGATCAGCAAATTCGCGAATTTACGTCGGCTGGGGCGAATTCACAGCGTTTGGCGATTGGAATCGCCAAAACGCTGTGGAAACTCGGTCGCCGCTGGGAAAGCGAAGCATGGGCTGCGATCGCACTCACATTCAAACGAGACAGAACGGACGATGCGGCAGAGTATCGAAGTTCCGTGGTGCAAACGCTACGTCGTGACACTCCGTGGCAAGTCACTCAGACGCATCCCGAGTTGACCCTCGATTTAAGTGAGTTTGACCTGCCGCGGGTTCATCGCGACGAACGGACTGCATCTTCCGAGCGTGTGTTCAATACCATCGGTTTATCCGAAGAACTGCCGATAACAAAACCCACTTATAAATTGATCAATCAAGCTGCCGAGCGTGGAATCAATTTTTTCGGCTACACGCACCCACATCTCGATCAGCCAGGTTTTATGTTGCATCACACGCTTGGATGCGGCGGCGGAGTGTTGGACTACGATCTTGATGGTTGGAGTGATGTCTATCTTGCGGCGGCCGGCGGTACGCCAAGGCTGGACGATTCGAAGCCCAATGCCTTATTTCGAAATCACTCGGGGAGGTTTCTGGAAACCACTGCTCACACCGGCGTTGGGGGGACCGGGTTTTCCCAAGGGGTTGCGATCGGAGATATCAACGAAGATGGATTTCCCGACATCGTGGTGTTTAACTTTGGACGCAACGTGTTGTACGTGAACCAAGGAGATGGCTCATTTGTCGATCGCAGTGATCGATGGTGGAATGGCGATCAAGATCCGTCGTGGTCCACCAGTGGCGCTATCGTCGATTTTGATGGCGATGGGCTTTCAGACTTGATTTCACTGAATTATTGCACCGGCGATGATTTGACGACGCACCGCTGTGTGTCAGAGAAACTTGACGCGGCGCCGTCTTGCTCTCCGATGGCGTTTCCCGCCGATGAGGACCACTTTCTTCGAGGGATGGCCGAGGGCCGGTTTGCCGATCGCGCTGACACGAACCACGTCACCCCGGACATCATCGGGCGCGGTCTGGGCATCGTCGCGGGATCGTTAGATGCGGACAACGGGATTGACGTTTTTATTGCCAACGATATGACCAACAACCACTACTGGTCCATTCCTGCCGCAGCGACGCCGTCGCCGAAGCGAATGCGCGAGTTTGCGATGATGCGGGGATTGGCGAGTGATGCCCAAGGGACCGCCCAAGGATCGATGGGGATCGCGGTCGGTGACTCTGACCAAGACGGGTATTTCGATCTGTTTGTGACCAATTTTTCTGATGAATCGAACGTGCTTCATCGTTATCGAGGCCGACAAGGTTGGGTCGACGATACCAATCGTCTGGGACTCGCATCCAACTCGTTTCCACTGGTAGCCTTCGGCACTCAGATGCTGGACTTAGATAACGATGGTCAGCTAGAGATTGCCGTGACCAACGGCCACGTCCAGATCTTGTCTCCCACGGGGGTGCGTGCGGACTATGCCCAACCCTTTCAAATCTATCAGCGGAGCCCAAGAGGAAACTATCACCTTGTATCGCCCTTGATGCAGAGCGGGTACGTTGACTCCGATCACGTGGGGCGCGCGTTGTGGACCATTGATGCAAATCGTGATGCCAAAACGGATGTGTTTGTCACGCATCAAACTGAGCCTGTGGCGTTACTGATAAATGAATCGACGACGCAGTCTTCGTGGGTCGAAATCCAATTGACAGGCACGGTGAGTGCGCGGGACGCGATCGGAGCGACGGTCGAACTGCGTTACGGGAACAAGGTGTGGAAAAAGCCGCTCACTGCGGGGGACGGGTATCTCTGCAGCAACGAGCGTCTACTTCGTTTCGGTTTGCAGGATCCAAAACCATCCGACTGCTCAGTGACCGTCCACTGGCCTAGCGGCCACGTGGATTCTTATGACGATTTGACGCCCAATTTGCGGTGGTTAATCGTCGAATCGCAAGAGATCACATCACTCGACTAAGATCCCGCGGATGTTGAGTGGAGTCAATTCATCTCCTACAAAACAACGGATTCTAACGATGCCACGTCTCAACCAAGTGTCATCCGATCTAATTGCCGAAGGGGTAGGACATATCGGATTGGCGACGTTCTCGAACCTGTTTGACCACGTCAGTGACACGAAATTGGACTTTCCTACGGCAGAGAATCTGTAGTTTTGTCGAGCTAGCAAAAAGAAGGCATTTTCGCTTTCGTGACTTTTCTGTAAGGATGTTTGTTCGGGAACGTCGGATTGGTAGCGAAGCCTTTTTGCTTACCTAAGCAGGTAGCCAGGAATCATTGGGTGAAATCCCGTTAGCCGATTGGAGGCTAGCCCCGGTTGAATGTCGGAACCGTAGCTAGCGCCAAAGCGGCCAATATACGGATAGACTTCTGCCTAGCTGCTTAAACCCTATCCTCGTAGTCACTACCCGAAGGTCATCTGATGGCTACCAAACGAAAACAACCAAAGAGCTCTGCGAAATCGAGCTCAGCGAAATCGAGCTCTGCGAAATCGAGTGTGGTCAAGAAAACCGGGCTGCTTTTGCTTGTCGTTGCGGTGGGGATCGGCGTGTACACGCAATGGGGCGACTATCTAAGTCTGGCGTCGCTTGCCAAGCAAGAGAGTCAGTTGCGCACGTTTCAAGCCGATCATCCCGTGTTCGGTCTACGGT
>NZ_ANOG01000026.1 GCF_000346295.1 Rhodopirellula maiorica SM1
AAAAGAAGATTGCTTACTGCAAAACACATTGGTTGGATCTGGCGATCATCTTGTTGCCACTGGTTTCGTTCCTGCGTTCGCTACAGTTTTTGCGAGCTACCGGAATTACCAAGATGGTCCGGTTGTCTCAGATCAACCAAGTCGCGCGGATGTACCGACTGCGAGGCACGGCGCTAAAGGCAGTGCGTGCACTGGTGCTCTTGGACATGCTCGAACGGATCCTTCGGCCGTCACCGGAACGATCACTCGTGAAGTTGCACGCACAACTGGCGGAACTCGAGAAAGAAGCAAAGGCGGTGCGTCGCAAAATCGCCAAACTCGAACGCGAGATCCCGGTGGAGATGTGTGCCGAAGAGTAACCGAGTCGGCAGTCTCAAATCCGTCACATCCGCGCGTGCCTCCCCAAGTCATTCGCATTGGCCGTCAACGGCTGCGGTCGCCAATGATTCGGTGAATAAAGAACGGGCAAAGTGATTTAAAACCAGACCACTTCGACTCTGGATATCATTTTGCCAAACAATCATTTTGCCATCCCCATGGACATGAGCAGCATTGCCCGATCCGGTTGAAGTTCGTTTTGTTGTTGCGATTACCGCCCCAAGGTTGCGCTGCGCGACCTCGGGCTGTGTTGTTCGACCGCGTTGCGGTCAATAAAGGATCATCAAATTCGCCGACCGCCCCCGCCGAACCTGCGATTTGTATGTTTGGAAAATCTGGCTCCCCTCGCTTCCGCAAGTTGTAAATCGCAAGTTGCTTAACTGCTGCGAGGAATCGGCCGTTGCCATTTAACAAATGATGTGTTGACTGATTCCCTATGCCGGGACGTTGGCTTCTGCGGCACACTTGTCTTCGCCGGATTTGACTCCTTTAGCGAACCAAGGGTAAATCGCGGGAATCACAAACCCGGTCAATAATGTGCTGGTGACCAAACCGCCGATCACCACGGTGGCCAGCGGACGTTGCATTTCGGCGCCGTCGCTGGTCGAAAACGCCATCGGAATGAAGCCAAAACTTGCGACCAACGCGGTCATCAATACGGGCCGTAATCGGTTCAATGCCGTCTGCTCGGTGACTTGGTCCATCGGCAGACCCGCCAAACGTGCATGCTCGGCCGCGCTGACCCACACCAATCCATTGAGCACGGCGACGCCAAACAAGGCAATAAAGCCAACACCGGCCGAAATACTAAACGGCATTTCGCGCAGCGCCAGTGCAAAGACACCGCCGCTGGCCGCCATCGGCACCGCCATAAAGATCAGCATTGCCAACGACACGCTGTGGAACGTGGTGTGCAACAGCAAGAAGATCAACAGCAACACAATCGGAGTGATCACGAGCAGCCGACGGCTGGCGGATTGCAAGTTTTCAAAGTCACCGCCCCATCGAATTTCATAGCCCACCGGCAGCTCGACTTGTTCGGCTACGGCCCGTTTTGCATCTCCGACAAAACTCGCCACGTCTCGACCGCGAACATTAGCAGCGATAAACGTTCGTCGCCGCACGTTGTCATGTTCGACCGAAGGTGGTGTTTCTTCGAGCTCCAGATCGGCCAGTTCGCCCAGCGGTACAATCCGCCCACCGACCGAATCGACCGGCAATTGCCTCAGCAAAGCTTCGTCTTTTCGCCATGCTTCGGGGATTCGCACCAAGATCGGATAGCGAGCGCGACCGTCGATGATGGTACCGACATTGCGTCCCCCCAATGATTCGATCGCGCCTAAAACTTTCGAGGCGTCGATACCGTAGCGTGCCAACGCCTCGCGATCGGGACGGATCGTCCACGTTTGCAGATTGGCTTGATAGTCCGCACGCACGTCCGCGGCCCCTGCGATCATTTTCAACACTCCCTCGATCTCTTTGGACTTCTTGGCCAAGACGTCCAAGTCGTTTCCATAGAGCAACACAGCAACATCGGATTTCACGCCTGCGACCAACTCGTCAACTCGCATCTCGATCGGCTGGGTGAACCCAAAGGCGACGCCTGCGACGCGATTATTGAGTTGATCGTCCATTTCGGCAATCAAATCGTCACGCGTGATGCCTTCGCGCCACTGGTCATGCGCTTTTAAGATTACCCAGACATCGGTTTGGTGAACGCCCATCACATCGTTTGCAATTTCCGGACGTCCGGTTTTGCAGAAGACCGTTTTCACCTCCGGAAATTCCATCATGATTTTTTCGATCTCGGTGCTCATGTCCGTTGCTCCTTCGATCGTGGCACTAGGCAAACGCACCGCTTCAACGAGCAAGTCGCCCTCTTCGAGCCGCGGCATAAATTCGGCCCCCAATCGTGATGCGACGGGAACGCTGATCCCGAACACCGCAATCGCAATCAGCGCGGTCACGACGGGCGCCGCTATGGCGCGGTGCACAAGCGGGCGATAGATCCATTTGACCCAGCGTACAAAGAAGACGTCTTTATCGGTTAGGTTACGTGGCAACGCGATCGCAGCAAGCGTTGGCATCAGCGTCATCGACAAAATCAGCGATCCAAACAGCGCAAACAACACCGTCATCGCCATTGGCCGAAACAGTTTTCCTTCGGTCCCCTCGAGTAGCAGCACCGGGATATAGACCACGGCAATAATCAGTTCGCCGAACATTGTCGGTTTCCGCACTTCGATGCAAGCGTCTCGAATCACTTCGACGCGATTTCGCACGTTACCGACATTGTGCGAAAGTTTGTGCATGCAGTTTTCGATCATGATAACCGACGAATCGACGATCAGCCCAAAGTCGATCGCCCCCAAACTCATCAAACTGGCTGAAATCGCGGTGGCGTACATCAAGTTGGCGGCGAACAACATCGATAGCGGAATCGCCAACGCAACGATCAACCCCGCTCGAAAGCTGCCCAACATGACCAACAGGACCAAGATCACCAAAACGCCACCTTCGACCAAATTTTTGACCACCGTTTTCAGCGTGCGGCCGATCAATGCGGAACGGTCGTAGGTGATTTCGAGCCGCACGCCGGGAGCGAGTGTCGGCATGATCTTATCGATTCGCCTCTTGACTCGCTCGACGATGTCACGCGAATTCTCGCCGATCAACATCATCACCAACCCGGTGACAGCTTCGCCACGTCCATCGCGTGTGACAGCGCCTTGCCGTGTCATCGGAGCGATCTCGACCTCGGCGATATCGGACAACAATACCGGCACGCCGTCATCATTGCGGCGAATGACGATGCTGCGGATTTCGTCGACGTCTCGCAACAATGCCTCGCCTCGGATAAATCGCTGCTCGTCGTGGTAAACGACATATCCGCCACCGGTGGATCCATTATTCTCTTCGACTCGACTAAACAGATCACTGAGCGTGATGTTGTTGCTGACGAGTGCATCAGGATTCGGCCGAATCTCAAATGTCTTGTAAAATCCACCATGCGTATTGATCTCGGTCACGCCACGTACTTCGCGTAGCTTCGGTGCGATTTCCCACTCTAACATCGTCCGCAATTGCATCGGCGTATAATCGTCTCCACGCACCTCGAATTGCAAAATTTCACCCAGCGCGGTGGTCAACGGCCCCATTTCCGGAGTGCCATATCCGGGCGGGATCGCCGCAGCGGCCGTTGGCAACCGCTCGGTGACGACTTGGCGAGCAAAATAGATGTCGGTGCCTTCGTCAAAGACAATCGTGACGACGGAAATCCCAAACTTCGATACACTGCGGACCTCTTCGACATTGGGCAGCCCGCCCATGGTCGATTCGACCGGATAGGTAATGTATTGCTCTACTTCCACCGGCGACAACGAACCAGCGTCGGTAATCACCGCAACTTGGACATTGGTCATATCGGGAACCGCGTCGATCGGCAATTCGATCGCACTTTTCACCCCCGCAGCAGCCATCAAAAAGGTAACGGCCAGGACAATAAAACGATTCTCGAGACAGAATTCAATCAGTTTTTGTAACATCAGCTCATTCCTCCTCACCGGCAAGAAGGATTTCGCTCTTTAATTTGAAAACGCCTTCGACGACAACCTGATCGCCCACGGACAACCCCGACGTGATTTCGGTCATCTCGTTTTGCTGTTCGCCCGTGACCACGTCGACGCGTCGAAATTCGGTATCACTTTCGGCAACAAACACAAACGGTTGATTCTCGTGCACGACCACGGCTTGGGTCGGTACCGCGATCACGTCGCGAGGCTTGTCCGTTGGCACCGTCATACGAATGAACATTCCTGGACGCAGTCGCGGGTCCGATGCGATGATCGAAGCGACCAACGGTGCTGCGCCGGTTACTAGATTCACACGGCGACCGACCACGATCACTTCGCCATCGAGTCGCACGTTGGAGATGGCGGGGACTGTGATCGTTACGCGTTGTCCCACCGCCACGGTGATCGCATTCCAATCGCTTTGCCGAATATCAGCTTCGGCCCACAGACGTGACGTATCCGCGATCGTAAAAATCGGCTCTCCGACCGAAACACGCTCGGTCGCGGTCAACAATCGCTCTTCGACCGTCCCGTCGATTGGCGAGACAAGATCGACGCTGGAAAGAGTGTCGTTGTTGACCTGGCGAAACGAAACTTGCGTGACTTCGGAGGCTGCAGGGCCAAGCAGGGCGTTGAGCTGCTGCAGTGCAATCTCGACGTCTCGCTGAGCGGCTTCGGCAGCGGCAGTGGACTGTTTGCATTTTTGGTTGACATCAAACAACGCTTGGTCCATCAACGACGCAAGTGACGCCTCGGCCGTCTGCATCTCCCGTTCACGTTCGGTCTGGATCCGCCCCGCAATGGCACCGACGTCGGCGGCTTCGCGTGATCCATTCGCAATCGCGATCGCTGAACGCCTTCGCGTATACGCTTCGATCAACGTACGACCATAATCGCCCAACGCCTCGGTCGCGAACCCGGCGATTAAATGCTCGGGAGACTCTCCGGCGCGAATCAATGCCACAAGCTCTTCGACGCCACTACAAATTTCTGAATTGCGTTTTTGTTCGTTCATGGCCAACTGCAGACTCGCCAATCGTGATTGAACCTCACTGCGTGACTGACCAACTTCGGGGCTGCTGATACGAGCGACCACTTGGCCACGGGTGACCTGGTTACCGGGTTGAACCAGCATCTCGGTGAGGATCCCCTCACACGCGGAATGGATCGAGACGTGACGATTTTGGTCATAGTCCAATCGGCCAGGCAACGTGCAGGATGATTGCAAGCGATGCGATTGACCGTTTCGACTTGAATCGCCGCCGAGGCAAGTTTC
>NZ_ANOG01000027.1 GCF_000346295.1 Rhodopirellula maiorica SM1
GGCTGGGAGTGGAAAAGAGTCCTGACACCTTTCCTAAGTACTGTGCTTGATGAACGCTGCGGGCGAGTTGTGAGGTGTCTTTTGTATCAATTTCGAAAAAAGTCGGTCATGAAATCGGTCGCTCGGATAAATAAGGGTGTGAGACTTTCTTTTTCCGTGGAGATAAGGTGTGGACGAAACAGCTCGACAAGCCGCCCGACAATGGACGTTGGCCCAGCCTGCGGTTTCGGCGTTCGTGACGTCAGTGGTTCGTGATTTTCGTGATCGTGATGATGTGCTTCAGGATATCGCCGTCGCTGTGATTGAATCCTTCGATTCATACGATCCCGAATACCCGTTCGTCGCTTGGGCACTCGGTGTCGCCCGCAATCAGGTCGGGCTGTATCTGCGAGGCCGGCGGCGAGATCGGTTGGTATTTGACGACGACACCGTTGCTTGTCTCGCCGTGGCGATTCATGAAGTCGCAAAAGAGAAATCGATGCAACTGGACTTTCTGCAGGACTGTCTGGGGGGACTCGAAGGCCGCGCACTTCGCTTGTTCGAGTTGCGGTACCAGGACGATATCAAGCCCGCAGCAATTGCCGATCGCGTTGGCAT
>NZ_ANOG01000028.1 GCF_000346295.1 Rhodopirellula maiorica SM1
AGCCAACAGTTGCCGCAATTCATCAATGGCCATCTCATGCCGAGATTGGCCTAATAGCATCAACGCGCGTTGTAGGTGTGCATTCATAAGTTCAAGTACTTTAACACGTCGTCATAAATGCCACCTTGATTCGAATAAATCGCATAGTTGCGAGCGGTGGAGAACCATTCCCGTGTGGTGGGACGCAGCGTTTTTGCCGCAGCAATCATATCCCGGGTAACCAGCGGTTTGGGAATCCCTTCTTTCAGCGCCAGACGCAGTTTCTCTTCGATCGCTTGATCCACCACCGCCTTCATATCCGCTCCGGAAAACTCAGGTGTCTTCTTTGCGATTTGCGCAAAATCGATCGCGTCCTGTGGTTTGCCCTTCAAATGAATCCGCAGCACCGATGCGCGAGCCTCCTGATCGGGCGGCGGCACAAACAACACGCGATCAAACCGCCCCGGGCGTCGAAATGCCGGATCCACATGCCATGGCGCGTTGGTGGCAGCCAAAACCAAGACGCCGTCGTTCGATTTGTCGACACCATCCATCTCCGATAGAAATTGGTTGATCACATGCCGCCCCGCTCCGCTACTCATGTCGCTGCGACGGCCACCGAGTGCGTCGACTTCGTCAAAGAACAAGACGCACGGCTTGTTGTAGCGAGCCTGCTCAAAAATTTGTGCAAGATTCCGCTCGCTTTGGCCGGTCCACATGTCGAGCACGTCGCTGATCCCGACCGAGATAAACCCTGCACCAAGTTCGCCCGCCGTAGCTCGAGCCAAATAGGTCTTCCCGCAGCCGGGCGGTCCATACATCAAAATCCCGCCGCCGATCTTTTTGCCGTAGGCTTCGTACATCTCGGGGTGTTGCAGCGGGTACAAGATCTTCAGCCGAATTTCTTCCTTTAACTTGTCCATACCACCGACGTCATCAAACTTGATCTTGGGACGTTCGATTTCTGAGACAAAGTTTCCGACATCGGGCTGCGTCGATTCACGACTGCGACCTTCGACGACGTCACCATCTTGGTAGGCTTCGCCCACGCCAAGTTGATCACCGAGAATCGGGTCGGCAACTGAGGGGTCACGTTCAAGTGCCTCTTTGTACTGGATCACCGCATCGCGAACTTTGCCTTCGCCCAGCAACAATTTTGCGAACACAACAAACGCTTTCGCTGGCGCCCTTTTCGATTGGCACAGATCCTCGAGGATCACCATCGCCTTGCTTTGTTCGTCCATTGAAAGATAGGCCGACGCCAACCCAAATTTTACGTCCGCATTCTCCGGCGACAGCGAAAGTGCGTTACGATACTCCGTCGCCGCCTCGTCGAATCGGCCGTAGCTGGACAACGTTTGAGCAAGATGAACACGGAGCGGAAGATTGTCCGGCGAAACCGCTAAGGCCTCGCGCAGTCCACGGATGGCATAGTCTTCAGGCGACATAAACGAATCTTGGCGGGAGTGAGGGGGCAGAAAGTGGTGCCAAGATTGTACGAATAGCTGGACCGAGTTCCTAGTCGACCAGATCAGTTGGGAACCAAGTTTTCACACAAACGGCATGGGTCGGCAAAACACCGAACCATTGCCGCTGTCTATTTACCAGCCGGACTCACATGCTATCGAAAATGCGTTTCGAGTGTGCGAGCGAGCGACAGCATCACACTTCGGACTCGATCACGCTTCGGCATCCGGTTCGACCACCGTCGCATCCAACACCGGTTCCTCTTCGCTGACCTTACTGAATTGTTTCCATCCCCATGCAAGCCATCGCAGCAGTGCGGCAGCCAACCACAACGCCCAAACCAACATGAAAAAGCGATAAAACCACACCGAAATCGAAACAACGATGGTCACCGGCAACTGCATCCCGCTGTGCGGGGTGAACCAAATCAAACTCGACCTCCACGAATTGTTCCCAGCAATGAACATGTCTGGGTTTCCAAGCAACCCTTCCCCCACGATGATAAACAACACCAGCAGCGCGATCAGCGTTAGTAGCACGATGACCGATTGCACAAAATAGTCATTCCATCGATACGGGGCGACGACCGGATGTCTGCCACGATACGCCAGCACGAACAACCAACCGACGACGAACATCGCTGCAATCAATGGCACCTGCGTTAAACCGATCGAAAGCAATACCCACTCGTATCGTCGCAGCGGAGTCATCGGAATGCTGCCCAACACGAGGGCAACAATGACTGCGACCGCCAGGATCGTCCAAAAACGGACCGCCGGGCCTCGCAGCGGTCCGTCCGCCCACAATATCCAGCGGTTCTCGGGCACGTCTAGCTTCGTTGTCACATTCGAAGCCTCCACCGGCAACGACACATCCGGTGAATTCACCGTCGTGGCCATCGCTTCGGAACGACTCCATTGCACCTCGACCTTTTGCCGTCCCGGACGCGCTGGGACGATCAAGTCGTTGCCTATACGCTGCACCGGAATCGCTCGCTGGTCGAGCTCGAGCGAAGTGATCTCGATGTCCGCTGGAAGCGTGATTGCGAAATCGTTCGCCAAACTACACTCCAAATCCACGTCCAAGGTACTCGTTCTCCGTCGGTCCCCCAGCGTCGTTGCTAGATTCACTCGCTGGACCGTCACCGTGTCGCCATCCACGGCGACTGGGCGGCTAAAGAGGATCGTTACCGTTTCGCTGGGCCATGGTTGCCATACGGGAATTAAGGCTCGTTCATCCGGCTCGAAAATCGGACTCAATCCGGAAAGCGATACGTTCCAAATCGGCGAGGTGACAAGTTGCCAACGCTCGACCCAACGATCCGTTTCGGCTGCCGACAAGACAACCTCGGGTCGTCGCTCTAATTCGCTTTCCCAAACAAACGATTGCTGATTCGCGGCCATTTGGACCACGACCGAGTCCTCTTTGACCTCCCTTGCTGATGTCAGGACTTGCTCGCCTTCCAACAGCGGCACTTGGATTGAAATGGCTTTGCCCGGCGACGAAAGCCGCTTGACGGTGGTGCGTACTTTCCAAATCAGTCCAATTTCAAGCCGGCGCTCGACCATCATCACCGGATTGAAGTCGGTGCGATCATAGGCTGCTTCATCCTCGCTCACCTCTTGTTCTTTGAGAAAGAACACTTGTGTTGCTGGCACCCCGTTGCGGTCAACGCCCGTGATATCCCAACCAACGGCATCAATCGTCACGCGTCGCGGTTTTAACAAAAAGCTCCATTCCCATTCGGCTGCGTCTGCGACTCGCCCTTTGACCGTGACTTCGTGGATACCTTTCTCGACCGCGATCCAAAGATAGCCGTCGCGCCGCGTCACCGGTGCATCGCCATCCATCGTCACCGAGATGGGCGACCACGCCGGCAATCGTCCTGGTAACGGCACCGCGACATCGGCCGCAGCGTGGATGCTCACTTTCATTGTCAAATCGTTGCCATTGATGCTCAGCTCCGCTGCAGAAATTTCCGCCGCGTTGGGGAACGCATCCGACCTTTCGAGCAATCGCTCTCGCAACGTGTTAAGCATCTCGGGCGACGGCACGTTCAGCACGTCGATGTCGTGGTGCGTCGATTCCGTTGACGCGTTGTCTGTATTCTCGCGACTAGCGGCGGCATCCTGCGCAACCGCCGGGACGGCAAACAACATCAACCCCATTGCAGCGGCGGTTGCCGTCGTGCGTGACGCCACACGCGACCAAGGCCAGCGTTGTCCCCGCTGACGCAATAAAATCATTCCCAACGCCATCAGCAACAGCACACGAATGCAAGTGATCACGCGATTCATGGTCAACGAAATCAGTACCGGACGGATATTTTGATCCGCTGCCACGGGACCATTCCACCGGCAAACAACGTTGTTCCAGTTCCATTGCGGTTGAGCGGGACCGGTTTGAATCACGACTTGAGGATCGTAGTTCAAATTGGTGTATTGATCGATCGCTTTGCCAATTTGTTTGGCGGCCGATTCGCCTCCCCTTCGCTTCCCCAGCGAACTCGACGGCGCGTCGATCTGGTAAGAATCGGTCTCCACCGTCGCAAAACGTCCTGCATCCGGTTGGGCTCCGATACCGCTCCACACAAACAATCCGCGGCTGCCGTACGAAATGCCTTGCGGTTCGAGTTGCGGATAGATCACGTTTTGCACCTGCCTGGCGATAAATGGCACCACACAAAGCAGCAGCACGGCTAACGCGACGTACTTCCAAACGGTAATCCATTGTTTGATTTTGCCATCCCCTACCACTCGCAACAACGCAATCGGCATCAACAACAATAGCCACGTGATTCGTGGCGATCCCGGCTCGTGATACGACAAACCAAAAGCAAGCAGCGCAACGATGCCTCCGAAAAATCCAAACAGTTTGAAAACCGCTAACGAAAACACCAACAGCAAAAACAGATCCAGTAGCGACCACGCGGTCAACCAATCTCCACGCACCTGATCCGTACCGAACACGGCAAACACTCGCCACCCCGGCGGCGTGGTGATTGTCATCTCCAGCGACTCAGCATCCGCCTGCCATCCCGTTGCCGACACGGCGTCGCTCATCGGCACCCGTCCCACTGCTTCCATATTCAGATTGCGGCGGCGAATTTCGGTACCACTCGTTCCTGTGACCGGATTGACCGTGATCAATTGAGCATCGCCTCCGACACGCACCGCCCCTAACTGATGATCCTCCGCGACATCGAGTCGCCAAATCTGTTGCATTTGGCCGCTGAGTTGATCGTGATACGTCAACATCTGGCCGTCTTCATCCAGCCAAAGTCGCCGGTTGATGTTCAGACCCGAACGGGCTTTTTCGCCCATGCCCCTCATCTTTTCCAGCAACTGAAAGGGTTTGCTGACATCCCACTGGTACACTGCAATGCCTTGCCACTCGCTCGGATAGGTCGTTTGGGTGACATCGACCATCGGTAACCCCTCAATCTGCGAAACACGAAAGTCGGGATCGTTTTGCAGACCGACAAGTTCCGTCTCGGTCAGTGGTTGTGCCCCAGTGGCAAATCGAATCTCGTCGACATCATGCGTGCGAAAGGCGTCGACATTGATCGTCCATTTTCCGGCACGCACTTGCGATTTGATCAAGCCTTGATCGTCAATCGCAACTGGAATGGGACTTTGGACCGTGGCCAGTTGCCAACCTTCGGGCAACACCCCCCCCAGTAATTCTTCGCGGCTTTTCCCGGATACGGTCAGTTCAATTTGGGTGCGTAACCAAAGCGGAATTCCATCCTCGATTTTCCGATACACTTTGATCGTCAACTGGTCTTTGTCCGTCGGTTCACTGCGTGATCGTCTTAACCAAATTTCGCCGTTGCCGTCCCAGGTTGGATTGTCAACGTTGCTGCCGTTGATCGACAGCGACACGATGCCAATCGCCGCTGGGATTTTGATTCGCTGTGGCATACCAGCCCACTGGAATTCACCCGACAATTTGCCTTGCCCCTTCGGCAATTTGACCGATGGTTCGCCATGATGCTGGACCACCACCACGGGCTCGCCATCCAACCGCACATCGCTAGGCCAAATCGTCAAGCTGCCCGGCAGCGGCAGCCAGGTTTCCTCGAATCGTTTGATCTCAAGTTCAAACGATCCGCCATCGTCGTCCACAGTCAACTGCAGTGCCGAAGGCCAGGCACAGATCGCCTCGTCGGCGTTGCTGTACAGTTTTGGACAATCACGATTTTTGACGCCCCAAGTCACCCAATCCTGCCACGGTTTCAGCACTTCGGGGATCTTCGGTGCCTGGGCACTCGCAACGGTGCCAACCATCAGCGAAAAAATAACGACAGCCAGACGCAACCGAGATGCGAAAGAAATATTGGTGACAGAGTGATCGGGCATCGTAGCACGCATGCGAAGAGAGAATGCGGGAAATTGGGTATTTGCAAAGGTACGATCGACTAGAGCCCGACCCTGCGGAATTCTTCGCAAGAAAATATTTTAAGGGTGCGAACATAGGGAATGCGCGCAATTTCCCGGTTTCCAACCTTTAGTTTGATTTTCGAATTCTTCGTTTAACCGTCAGCCGATAGGCGTACGCATCACTCCAACCAGATGATTCTTGGAGCGGCGCAAGCCGCCCGGTCAATATCGAACGTTTTACTCGCCACAACCGGGCGGCTCGCCCCGCACCGCGACAAGTCGTTTTCGTAGTGGGACACGCCAGAGTTCCCGGTGCCACAGCGGAACGACTAAACGGCTTATTGATTTAG
>NZ_ANOG01000029.1 GCF_000346295.1 Rhodopirellula maiorica SM1
CTTTCTGATGCAGAAGAATCCGCAGCCTTGGCCGTTGCGTCCGCGTCGGTCGCGTCCGCCGAGTTCGCAGCCGGCTCGGTCGGGCTCGCCGAGGCGGCTGGATCGGGAGTCGTGGGCTTGGGATCGGCCCCCGCAGGGGGCGATGCAGCGGATGTGTCGGAAACGGGAAGGTCAGAAGTCGAATTGTCGCCGTTAGTCATCAGGTCTCTGCAGGGGGCAGGAGCGAAGCGAAGAGGGAATCACGATGAAGGCCATTGTAATATAAGTTGCCGTCATCGCCGTGTCGCAGTCTAGCAATCCCGACGGCGTCCCGGTAGCCTTGCTGAACAATGTTGAACCCAAAATCCGATTCCATTTGCAGATCAGCGAGGCGACGTTTTGCCAAACTTGGACTCCTTTTGCACAAAGGCTTTCTCTGGATTCTCGAGCGACGTGATCGAGGCGATTCAAAACGCGCCGTTGCCCGACCTGGGTGACGGATCCCGTAGTGCGGGGGGTGACGTGTCCGCACTAGAAGCTCAGCTTCGCGGTGGCGACATCGCCGGTTCGATCAACGCGTCATCGCCATTGGGGACCCAGCTGTGCAGTAGCGGATTATGGCTTTTGGCGGGCGATTTAGACCGCAGCCATCGGATTAGCCAAGATATCGACGAAAAAGAGGGCAGTTTTTGGCATGGAATCATGCATCGGCGCGAAGGCGATTTCAGTAACGCAAAATACTGGTTCCGCCGTGTCGGGAAGCATCCTGTGATTTCGCAGTTGAGCGAACTTTGCGGAAACCAATTCCGCAGTCCCGAAGACTTCGTCGACGCCTGTGCCGAGGCCACCAGGGCCGAAGCGAACGGGGCCCAAGCGAATCAGGCAGGCTCAACGCCGCTATACGCCCAATGCCAAGACGTGCAGTGGAAAGAGTGGCAGCTGCTAATGGCCCACTGCGTCGTCCTCTGAAAAAAACGGAAAAATTTTTTCGCAATCCGAGTCAACTGGTCGCTAAGCCATTTCCGATAACAAATCTTGTTGGAGGGCAAATCGGCACACCATTGTGTGGGGCAAAACGCCGATTGGTATTCTAGCACCGCATTCGGGCCTAGGTCTTTAGCTCAGCGACGATCCTGTGAGATGCGTCGCACCGGGGGGCAAAGACCTGGGCCTTTTTTATGCGCCGAGGTAATGGTTACGGCGATCCGGGGTTCCGGTGCATCGCCAGAGCGTTGCGATTTGCTTTGTTCGCGGTACGGCCCGCCCGCCCAATGCCATCTACTTTGGCAAAAAACAGGTGGCGTTTGTAGCGGTGCGGCGCGGGGCCTCGCTCGGTCTAAACCGAACGTTCTACTCGCCGCAACCGGACAGCTCGCGCCCAATGCCATCTGCTTTCGTAGTGGGACTCGCCAGAGTTCCTGGTGTTTCAACAACAAAGATGGGGATTCTGGCGAATCCCACTACTTGAGCATCCCCCAATGGTTGCCAAAGTAGATGGCATTGGGTTCGCGCCGTGCCGCTACTGATGTCGATTATTGGGGCGACCGATGCTCCGGCTGATGGTCTTTGCCGGAGTCGCTGTGGATCTACATGCCCAGGTCGCCGAACAGCGGCGTGCTGAGGTAGCGTTCACCAAGGCTGCACATGATCGTGACAATTCGCTTGCCCTTCATTTCGGGGCGAGCGGCGACTTGTGCAGCCGCCCACATGTTCGCTCCGCTGCTGATCCCCGCCACAATGCCTTCTTCTTTGGCGAGTTTGCGGCCCCACTCGAACGCGTCTTCGTCATCGACTTTGACCACTTCGTCCACAATCGAGGTGTCGAGGTTCTTGGGGATAAAGCCAGCCCCGATTCCTTGGATACGATGTTTCCCAGGATCGCCTCCGCTGATCACAGGCGAATGGATCGGCTCGACCGCGATTGCTTTAAAGTTTGGATTCTGCTTTTTCAGGTAGCGTGCTGCTCCCGTGATTGTCCCACCCGTACCGACACCGGCAACCAAAACGTCGATGTTCTGGCCGCTGTCCGCCCAAATTTCAGGACCAGTGGTGGCTTCGTGAATGGCAGGGTTTGCAGGGTTTTCGAACTGCTGGGGCATGTAGGCGTTGCTGTCTTCGCTGACCAATTCGCCCGCTTTGTTGATCGCTCCCTTCATCCCTTCGGCGGCAGGAGTCAAAACCAGCGTGGCTCCCATCGCACGCAGCAGGGCTCGGCGCTCGACCGACATCGATTCGGGCATGGTCAGGGTCAGCTTGTAGCCTTTGGCTGCACAGACAAATGCCAATGCGATTCCGGTATTGCCGCTGGTCGGTTCGATGATGTGCGTGTCTTTGTTGATCTTGCCATCTCGTTCGCCCGCTTCGATCATCGCGACGCCGATACGGTCTTTCACGCTGTTGAGCGGTTGAAAGAACTCGCACTTCGCAAACACCGTCGCATGATCCGCAGGAACCAGTCGATTGATTTGGATCATCGGGGTATCGCCGATGGCTTTGGAAGCATCCGAATAAGTTTTTCCGCGGGGCATATCAATTTCCAAATTAAGAGTTGCAACGGATAGAAAGAGCGCGGCAACGAACTGCGAAGAGGCAGTCCGCACGCGGGTTCACGCCTCAGCGTTGTCAGCTGAGGTCAGATTCGCTTGAGCGTTCCAATTCGCTCAAGCAAATAATGTGTCCGGAATCAGAGTTAGGGGTGGTGGTAGCGGAAGTGGTCAAATCTTTTGTTTTCGCTGCCCCTAAATTTACCTTTGGCTCGGCCCTTAGGCGACTTCCCAGGTATCGCCTGAATTGAAGAGCGCCTGCAGGTCGCCCTCGCCTTTTTTCTGTTTGGCAAGGGTAACTTGGTCATTGATTTGGTCGTTGTAAGTGGCGACCCCTTCAACGGCTCGCAGCACGCCAATCGGTTCAGGCATTTCAGGGTATCGCATCCGAGCCAGCATCATTTGGATCGACGGATTCATTTCTTTTTCGTCATGAATCAGCAGATCGTCCGCGGGCACATCGGCGACGTTAACCACTTCGAGGTGGTTGCCGACCAATCGCACTGCTTTGTCGCTGTTGGTGCCAAAGATCAGCGGCTTGCCATGTTCAAGTTCCACCACGTTCTCAGCCCGCTGCTTGCGTTCTTGGGCGTAAGCCATCGCACCATCGTTGAACACGTTGCAGTTTTGGTAGACCTCGACCAGCGAGGTGCCTTTGTGCTCGGCTGCTCGCTTTAGCGTTTCGCCGAGGTGTTTGACGTGGGCATCAATGCTTCGCGCGACAAACGTGGCTTCGGCCGCAAGTGCGACTGACAACGGATGCAGCGGATGGTCAATCGATCCCATCGGAGTGCTCTTGGTGATTTGCCCCTCGGTACTCGTCGGGCTGTACTGGCCCTTGGTCAAGCCGTAGATCCGGTTGTTGAACAGGACGATGTTGACGTCCAAGTTTCGGCGAAGGCAATGGATAAAGTGATTGCCGCCGATCGATAACGCATCGCCATCGCCCGTGATCACCCACACCATCAAGTCGGGCCGAGTTGATTTCAGTCCCGTTGCAAACGTCGGTGCGCGACCATGGATGCTGTGCATTCCGTAGGTGTTCATGTAGTACGGAAATCGGCTGCTGCAGCCGATCCCGCTGATAAACACGGTCTTTTCACGAGGCACACCCAGTTCGGGGAGCACTTTTTTCATTTGCGCCAAGATCGAATAGTCGCCGCATCCGGGGCACCAACGAACGTCTTGGTCCGAAGCAAAGTCGGCCGCTTTTAAAACAGGAAGATTCATTTCAGAAAGATTCGAATTAAGTATGTTGCTAATCGGGGGAACGAAAGTGGGTTGGGGACGGTCCGTCTCCGTTAACCCGCTTTGCTTCGCACGCCAGTCTTGGACTTGCCACCTTCGGCGGTCGAAACATGTTCTTCGATCGCTTCGACCAGCTCGCTGACTGCGAATGGTTTTCCTTGGATTTTGTTGACGCCGATGCAGTCGACCAAGTGCTTCGCTCGCAGCAGCATTCGTAATTGTCCCGTGTTCAACTCAGGCACGACCACCTTGTTGAAGCCCTTCATGAGTTCGCCCAAATTCTTTGGCATTGGGTTGATGTAACGCAAATGGGCGTGGCTGACCGAGTGGCCTGCGTTGCGGCAATTGCGAACAGCGGTATGGCATGAGCCATAGGTTCCGCCCCACGAAATCACCAGCACATCGCCGCTGGTTTCGCCGTAGACATCTTGATCGGGAATTCGTTCGGCGATCCGGCTGACCTTGGCGGCTCGCGTGTCCGTCATGTGTTGGTGGTTGGCCGGATCGTAGCTGACGTTCCCGGTGCCATCTTCTTTTTCCAATCCACCGAGACGATGCATCAGCCCTTCGGTGCCTGGGATCGCCCACGGACGCGCCAAATTTTCGTCACGTGCGTACGGCATGAACGGCTCGTCTGGATCGGCGCCTTCGGGGTGCGTGACCACGATTTTAGGAAGCTTCGCCACGTCGGGGATCTTCCATGGCTCGCTGCCGTTGGCGATATAGCCATCGGACAAAATCACCACCGGGCACATGCACTCGGTCGCAATTCGCCAAGCTTCCACGGCGATATCAAAGCAATCTCCAGGCGATCGTGGTGCCAGGATAGGCAGCGGAGACTCGCCGTTTCGGCCGAACATGCATTGCAGCAAATCGCTCTGCTCGGTCTTCGTTGGCAATCCGGTGCTCGGACCACCCCGTTGAACGTTGATCACGATCATGGGCAGTTCAAGCATCATGCCCAAGCCCATGGCTTCGGCTTTTAGTGCAATGCCGGGACCGCTGCTGGCGGTGACAGCCATGGTACCACCAAACGCGGCTCCGATCGTTGCACAAACGGCAGCGATTTCGTCTTCGGCTTGGAACGTTCGCACGCCAAAGTTTTTGAACCGCGTCAATTCATGCAGAATGTCGCTGGCAGGCGTGATCGGGTACGTTCCGTAGAACATGTCTTTGCTGCTGAGCTTTGATGCGGCGACCAATCCCCAGGCGAGGGCTTGGTTGCCCATCATGTTGCGGTAGGTGCCTTTTTCGAGTTCGGCTGCCTCGACTTGATAGCTTTCGCCGAACGCTTCGGTTGTTTCGCCGTACGCCCAACCGGCACGCAAGGCTGCTTCGTTAGCTGCCGCAATATCAGGTTTTTTGCCGAATTTGTCTTGAATGAACCGCAGCGTCGGATCAAGCGAGCGGCCAAACAGCCAATACACCAATCCCATCGCAAAGAAGTTTTTGCAGCGATCGGCGATTTTTTGGCTCAAACCATGGGCCGCAACGGCTTCGCGAGTCAGTGCGGTCATTGGCACTTTGATGACCCGGTAAACCTCTTCGATCACATTGGCGTCCAATGGATTCGACTCGACTTTGGCGAGCTTGAACTCCTTTTCGTTGAATCCATCTTCGTTTGCGATCAGGATTCCGCCTTTGCGCAAGTCACCCAAATTGGTGACCATTGCAGCCGGATTCATGACGACCAGAGCGTCAAGATGGTCGCCAGGAGTGAAGATTTCTTCGCTGGCGAAGCGGACTTGGAAACCGCTGACCCCTGCACGGGTACCCCGTGGGGCGCGGATTTCCGCCGGGAAATCGGGGAAAGTGGCCACATCATTCCCCGCCAACGCACTGGTGTTGGTCAATTGGGTGCCGAGTAGCTGCATCCCGTCCCCAGAGTCGCCTGCGAGGCGAACAGTAATGCCGGAAACGGTAGATACGTCTTTTATGGTGGTCGGAGAGGCCGTCATGAGCTTCGCTGGATGCGTGGAAACGCACCTCCATTGGGAATGGATGTATTGAGTGAAGATATAGTGTTTGTATCGATCATTCGGATTCGCAAACTTATCCGAATTCTATATTTTGGGCATCGAAACGTAATGTCCACCTCGACGCTTTCTCTGAAAATAAGACAGAAAAGAAAAAAACAAGTTCAGAATAGCGACATTTTGTCGCCCACAAACCTTGGATTGATTGCAATATTTTCGCCTCTCCTGACGATAAAACGTACTCCCTTGCTCAAATGTCTCGATTCCGCTAACCTCCGCACTTCGCTTAGCTGCGGCGACTGTCTCTCCGTAGCTTTCTAAACTTGTTTTGCCGCTTGCAAGATGGGACGAAGGGCGTGTGAGGATGCCAAATGACTGGCGGCCTCGAATGCCCTGGAATTCGTTGCGAAGCCTTCGCTAGCGATTCTCGTAGCCCGCAGACGGTCCCCTTTCGAAAAGGAAAAATTTCGCTCGATGTCCACTCCATCTAGTCCTATCGTTCAAGAAATGATCGAAGCGGGTGTCCACTTCGGTCACCGCACCAGTTTGTGGAATCCGAAGATGGCTCCGTACATCTTCGGTCGTAAGAACCAGATTCACATCATGGACATCCGCGAAACCCTTCGCGGTCTGTTGCGAGCTAAAAAATATCTCAGCCAAGTTGCCGCGGGTGGCAGTTTGATCCTGTTTGTCGGAACCAAGCGTCAAGCCGGCGAAGCACTCGAAGAGCAATCGCTCCGCTGTGGCATGCCCTTCGTCAGCGAGCGTTGGTTGGGTGGCACGTTGACCAATTTTCGTACCATTCGCAGCCGCCTTGGCCGTTTGGAAGAATTGGAAAACATGCGTCAAACCGGCGCCATGGACAACTACAGCAAGAAGATGCAGTCGGCACTGAATCGCGAGCATCGCAAGATGTACCGCAACTTGAACGGCTTGCGTACCATGAACCGCTTGCCCGAGTGCTTGTTCATCGTTGACCCAGGCAAAGAGCGCAACGCGATTCGTGAAGCAAAACGCCTTGGCATCACCACCGTGGCGTTGATCGATACCGATAGCGATCCAACGCAAGTCGACTTGCCGATTCCTGGTAACGACGATGGTATCCGCAGTATCGAATTGATCATGAAGCAGCTTGCCGACGCGGTCATCGCAGGCAAGGGACAATCGGCGACCGAAAGCAGCCCTCAGCCTCAGCAAACCAAGCCAACCGGCACGGAAGCAGAAATGGTTGCGGCAGCAACGAAGGCCGAAGAAGCTCAATCGCCTGCGACCGAAGGCTAGTTTTTTCAGGACGATTTTTTGAGGGGGCCGTTTTGGGACGCCCCCGGTTGTGCGGGCTCACCTTTGTTGGGCCCCCTTCCATCGCTCGGCATGGCAGCCGTCCCGATTTCACGAGTCGCAATGCGGTTCGCTGGTGATCGGCTGTGGTGCGGGTTGCGGCTTGATCACAAACGCGTCGCTGTCCAAGATCTGCGGGCACCATTGCTCGCGGTCCCTCACCGCATGGTTTCTAGTGAGGATGATTAAAAAATAGCGATAATTGCGATAAAAGCCCGAAGTCGCTTGTTCAAAAATGGCATGTGCCTAAAGCTTGTCGTCTAAATGAGAGTGAATCGGCTCTCCCGAAAGTGGCAAGCAACCATACAAACTGTTTTTTATACGTTGGAGATGAAGAGATGGCTGATATCACTGCGGCAGCGGTGAAGGCGTTCCGTGAGCGTACGGGATTGCCGATGATGGACTGCAAAAAAGCGTTGACCGAAGCGGGTGGCGACGAAGATAAGGCGGTTGAGCTTCTTCGTAAAAAGGGCCAAGCTCTCGCCGACAAGCGTAGCGATCGCGAAACGGCATTTGGTCGTTTCGGTCTCTACATCGGTACCGACAAAAAGGTCGGCGCGATGGTCGAATTGCTGTGCGAAAGCGCTCCTGTGACCACCAACGAGCAGTTCATCCAATTGGCTGCGGATTTGGCTGAGCAATATGCAACCGGTCCTGGTGCCGCCAACGCCGACGAATTGCTTGCTCAAGACTCGCCTTCGCAACCCGGAACCACTTTGGCGACGCAAAAAGAAGACATGTTCAATCGCATCCGCGAAGTCTTCAAAGTCGGCCGCATGATCCGCGTCGAAAGCACCTGTGGCGGCTACATGCACCACGCGGGAACCACCGCGGGCGTTTTGGTCGAAATCGAAGGTGGCAACGACGACGCAGCCAAAGACGTTTCGATGCACATCGCTGCGATGCGTCCGGAAAGCTTGAGCAAAGACTCGATCGATCCCGCCGTGGTCGCCAGCGAGCGTGAAGTTTTGTTGGAAGCTGCCCTCGCGGAAGGTAAGCCACAAAACATCGCCGAAAAAATGGTCGATGGCCGGATGCAAAAGTTCTATGCGGAACGCTGCTTGCTCGAGCAACCGTTTGTCAAAGACGACAAGCAATCGGTAGGCGAATACGCCAAAGCCAACGGCATGACCGTCAAGAATTACTGGCACTGGGTCATCGGCGAAAAAATCGACGCCTAATCCAGGCTCGATTGCCACCGCTGCGGTGGCGACTGCAAACCGCGATAACCTCGCTTGTCCCCCATCGGACCGGCGAGGTTTTTTCGTATACTTTCCGTTATGCTTAGCACTGGCCGTAATATCGCGATCGCCGCGATTCACCATCAATAACAACACCCTGGTTTTCAATCCTACCCGGTTTTTCAAACGCGAAAGTCTCAAACACCATGTCTGACGCTTCCCAGTCGGATGGCTCCGACGTCAACGCTCCTCTGCATTACAAACGCGTCGTCTTAAAACTTAGCGGCGAAAGTCTCGCTGATTCCGGCGGACGTGGCATCAGCGGTGAAGAGTCGGGCGAGATCGCTCGTCAGATCAAATTAGCGCACGACACCGGTTGCCAAATTGCGATCGTGATCGGCGGCGGCAATATCCTCCGCGGTGCTCAATTTTCGGGCAGTAATTCGCTGGTCCATGAAGCGACCGCGCACTACATGGGAATGCTTGCCACGATCATCAACTCGCTCGCGATGCAAGACGCGCTCGAAGCACACGGCTTGCAAACCCGAGTGATGTCGGCGATCCCGACCGATAAGATTGCTGAAACCTTTATCCGCCGCCGAGCGCTGCGTCATCTGACACGCGGCCGAGTGGTGATTCTTGCCGCCGGTATCGGCAACCCGTTTGTCACTACCGACACCGCGGCGGCGCAGCGAGCGCTAGAAATCGAAGCCGACGTGGTACTCAAGGCGACTCGTGTCGATGGCGTTTACAGCGACGACCCGGAAAAGAATCCACACGCCGTGCTGTACGAATCGCTGACCTATAGCGACGTCATGGAAAAGAACTTGCGAGTGATGGATGCCACCGCGATTGCATTATGCAGCGAACACAAAAAGCCGATTGTGGTCTTTAACTTTAAAAAGAATGGCAACATCGTTCGAGCAATCTCGGGCGAAAACGTCGGAACATGGATCGGCGCTGAAAAGAACAGCTGAAAAGAACAAATCAGCGTCGCTGTCGATACATTGCGTTACAACAACTATTTCTAGTCTCCCCCTGTTACCCCATTCCCAAGGATGCAAGATGTCCACCGATGATGTGCTTCTCGATGCCGAAGAACGTATGGAAAAAGCGATCTCCGTTCTCAGCCATAACTTGGCCGGAATTCGCACTGGACGTGCGAACCCAGGCTTGGTGGACTCGTTGAAAGTCGAAGTCTACGGTTCGGCAACTCCGCTAAAACAACTTGCTTCGATCGGAACACCCGAGCCCCAACAAATCGTGATCCGCCCCTACGATGCGGGGACGATCAAAGAAATCGAAAAGGCGATCGTTGCCGGCGACTTGGGGCTGAACCCGCAAAATGATGGACGCATCATTCGTTTGAATGTCCCACCGCTTTCCACCGAAGTGCGAAAGAAAATGGTTTCGCGGATCAAGGAATTGTCCGAAGAATCGAAGGTCGCGATTCGTAATATCCGTCGTGATGCCAATAAGGCCATCGATAACGCGGAAAAGGCAAAAGAGATCTCCGAGGACGATCGCGATCGCATGAAGGAAGACGTCCAAGAATTGACCAAGAAATACGAGGCGCAAGCAGCCGAACTCGCGAAAAATCGCGAGTCCGAAGTGCTCGACAGCTAGCACCGCAGCGTCTGGCGGGGGCTTGGCCGCGACGAATGCCGATTTCCTAGCCGGTAATTTCTAGAGAACGTCCGGCTTAGGGTGACTCTAACAACTCGCATTCGTTCTTTTTTTAAGGCCGGAGGCCGACACAATTCATGCCGGTGGTGTTAACCACCGG